>JAEEVB010000002.1 GCA_016287065.1 Muribaculaceae bacterium | reverse complement strand
AACTTCAGCAACAAAAATGAAACTGGCATCAACTGGACCATCACACATCCCGAAGGCAGCAACCAGCAGGGGCACGTGCGCGACGAAGTGCTTAACGGTCGCTTCACATTCCGTGAAAGCGATGGAGAGGTAGAATTTGGTGTTTTCGAAATATTCGACCAGTTCCAGGCATCTACTGCTCTCAACAAGCATCCCGACCAGTATACCTACAAGGTCACCTTCGAGTCGGCCACACCTTTTGAAATTGACATCATCGACGAAAATGGACACGTCACAGGCACCACTACCACCACAGCCGTGCACAGCAACAACGAGATTATCCCCGTGTTCAAGACCGAACTCAACATCAATGAGGTGGCCTATACCGAAGAGCAGATTACTGCCGATAACAAACACAACATAAGCGAATTACTCCCCGCATCCATCACGTTCGACGCCGATGGTAATATCACCACGAGCATGAACACCATGAATGTGACTCTCGCACCCAACACTGCTGAGCAAATCTATCAGTACGCGCTCATCAGGGAGCCTCAGGATGCTGATGCCGTTCAGGTAGCACAGGCCAATGCCGTGCATAACCAGTATGCCATCTCAGAGCTCGATGCTAATGGAAACATGACATCGAAAGGCTCGGTGAATGCCGGTACAACCATCCTGCAAGACGAGCCCATCCTCAACAATCTGCCTACCTCCACAGCCTATGGTGTGCTCATCTCCACACGCCCCAAAGATGTGGAACGCCTGAACAATGGCGACTACAACACCTATGGTTCTGACATCAAGCGCGTGGGGCTCGGCAAACTCGAAGTCAACAATCCAACAGTCGATCGCAGTTCCTACACTTGGAATATGAACAACACTGACTACACCTATTATTACTTCTACATTCCCGCTATTGCACAAGTGCCTGCCACCGACCGCTACACCTTCTACGGATGGAGAAGCTGGCGCAGTCTCGCCAACATCAATCTCGCGGGTGAGGAGTATCAGGAGATTCAGCGCAACAAGGCGGGAGGTTACCTCTACGAGGAAGAACTCAACACTAGCGAGTATAACTATCTGCTAGGTATGAAGCCCGTCAACTTCGGACAAGTAACCAACCTCTACGGACAGCCCCAGACCGTCAACAACATTGAGTCGTGTGTCTTCGGTGCCAAGCTACTCCAGGGAACAGAGGTTATGGATGCCAACTACAAGGTGCGTGCCTACTACAGTGTGAACAACCCTGGCATCAAAGCTAGAGAACTCACTACGCCCACCTACTATGTCATCGACTACAACCTCCCATACACCTTCGAGCCCATGACTCCAACGGCTGTCACTCAAGTGATCAACGCGAAGCAAATTGTATCGGTAACTTACGTGAGCGCAACCGGTGCCACCTCGTCCAAGCCCTTCAGTGGCCTGAACATTGTGGTTACCCGATTCGATGACGGTTCAACTGCCACAAGCAAACAACTTTTCTAATTCTATCAGAATAGACTAGTTGATTTTTTCATAGTGAATACTTGGAGGAGCGAGCCCAAAAGGCACGCTCCTCTGCTTTTATTTGCCCTCTGTCAGAAGGCCACACTCATCGGTGCTGAGTTCAGAAATCTTTTATTGCAGCAACTCATTATTTGAAAAAATATTTGTAAATTTACAACTTGAATACAAAATCTACATTTATGAAACGCTTGCTATACTTCTCCTTGCTCATTACCCTGTTCACCCTCGACGGATGGACTGCCATCACCCTCGGCAACAACACCTATCAGGCCGACACCATGCTGCGCCGCCAAGTGGGTCCCGGCATGGTCACCACCATCGTTCGCATTCCCGACATACCGCTCAACGTGTATATCACCGAAACCGACCTGAACAACCCCAACAACCGCGTCGAAACCACCCAAGGCTACAGCACCGTGGGACGAACCGAGTCGCTGCTCAATGCCGTGAAGCGCAACCGAACGGCAACCAAGAGGCCCATCGTTGCTTGCAACAGCAACTTCTGGTGTGTAACGGCCGAGTGGCCACCACGTGAATTCGAGCTTGGCACCCCCTATTGCTCCGTGATTCGCAACGACTCCATTTACGTCAATGCCGAGACCAACGAGGACAACTGGTGCTATGGCCCGAGCTACACAGGAGGCACGGCCATCTCAAGAGACAAGACACTCTACTTCGACCATATCATTCCCAGCGCCAGCATCACCAGCGACAAACTGGCCGCACCCATTGTGTTCGAGACCGTGAACCGCCGGTGCATGCTCAATCACGTCACACTGTGGACACCTGCCTATACCCGCACCCGCCAGTTCGAGACCGACTGGGTGAACAGCGGCGAACGAGGCAATGCACACACCGACAACTATTATCTCACCCTCAAGCCTGGCGAACGCTGGGGTATCAATCACGACATGACCTTCATCATTGCCAGCATTGTGCGCGATGCCGACCGTCAGACGTTAGGCAACTACGACGCCTGTGTCACCTGCTCTGGCACGCAGGCGCAAGCTATGGCGGCTCTCGCCGAGGGCGATGAAATCACCATCAACTATGGCATGACCGTGCAAGGCAGTGGCGAAAACACCAACCTGCGACCTGAAATCGAGAATATGGTGGAGGGCATAGGCTTGGTCATGAAAAATGGCGAACTCACAAATAACAACTACGATCTCGATTACAACACCAAGACCTATTCACGTACCGGTTATGGTGCCAGTGCCGACGGCAAACACCTTATCATGATGGTCATCGACATGTCGAACAGCAAGAAGTATGGCCGCTCTGCGGGCTGCAATACCGAGACCATGTGCCTCATCATGAAGCAGCTTTGTCCCTATGTTTCCAACATCAACACCATGGATGCCGGTGGCTCGGCCATGATGATTGTGGGTGATGAGTGCATCAGCACCACTACCGAGGGCACACCCCGTGCCGTGGCTTGTGGATGGATGGTAGAGGCAGTTGGAGAGGAAGACCACAATCTGGCTTCGATCGCTTTTGCCCAGCACAAGGTAGAAGCACCCATCTATTCCAGCTATGTTCCCAAAATACTAGGATATAACGCCATTGGCGAACTTATTGACGAAGACGTGAAAGGCTTCACACTCTCCAGTGACGAAACATTGGGCACTACCTCCGACAGCACCTTCTATGCCGGTGCCAGCACTGCCACTGGCCTGCTCACTGCCACGCTCAACGGCATGACTGCCACTGTGCCTGTAGTCACCATCGATGCACAGCCAGCCATCAAAGCCAAACCCATGCTGCTAATCGACAACCGCGACTACCCAATAGAAGTCACCTCAACCGTAGGTGATAACACCTATGTCTATGACCCCGCCATGCTGCAATGGACCATCGACGACCCCACGGTTGCCACTATTGAAGGCGGTGTTTTCAGGGCAAAGAAAAACGGCAAGTCGCGCATCGAGTGCCAGATAGGCCCCTTCTCCGACTCCGACAGTGTGACGGTTGAAATCAGTAACCGCCCTTACATCTACCAGTCTTGGGACGAATGGACTCTGAAAAGTTCGGGCGCAAAAGACCTCACGCTCGCCCTTGATGGCACACTCACTTATACCTACAATTCAGGACGCGCCCCATACGTCTCGCTCAAGAAAGCTATCACCTTCTACAGCCTGCCCGACAGCATTGTCATCATGTTCAACTCATCTATACCCGTCGACTATGTGCAGGTCGACACACGCAACAATCGTTTCTCATCGATGAATATGGTGAAATATGAAATCGAAGGCGGTTTTGAAGCCGGGAAAGACTATACCCTGTGCATCAATCTCGACCAAATGGGAGGCACCGACCAAGTAACCACTTACCCCATCACCATCAACGAACTGAAGTTTGCCCTCGACAAGACTGCACCTACAGGCGAACAGACTCTCGCTCTCAAGACCTTCTACAGTCACTACGCTAACGTGATGGCACTAAAAGGCGATGTGAATGGCGACGGCAAAGTGAATGTGACCGATGTCACAACACTGGTCAATATGATTCTGGGCATAGTTCCTAAAGACATGGAAATGGCCGACATTGACCATAACGGCAAGATAAATGTGAGCGACGTCACTGCACTCATCAACATCATCCTGCAATAACGTTCCTCACGAAATTCGGGCTTTTTGACCTCATTTTAGATTTCTTTGTCTATTTTATTTGGCATTATTTTTGATTGTTAGTAAATTAGCGAACTATTTCAACTATTATAAAAACATTATATTCAGAAAACTATGAAAAAGTCATTGATTTCAACATTCTGCGCCGCCTTGCTTGTGCTGAGCGGTTGCTCTTCGTCAAGCCAGTTCTTTGGTGCAGCCACAGGAGCATCGGTAGGTGGCATGTTTGGCTCGGCCGTCGGCAGCATTGCAGGCGGGTGGAGAGGCAGCCGAGTGGGCACTCTGGCAGGTATGGCTATTGGTGGCGCTATTGGCGCAGCCGCAACAGCCCCCAAAACCGAGAAAAGCCGCACATCGGACTACTACAACGGATATGACTATGACGACTATCGACAGAACAGCTACAACAGCCCCTATGCCGGCCTCGTGGTCGAGAACCTGCGCTTCGTGGACATGAACAGCAACGAGCACATCGATGCCGACGAGCACGGCAAACTTATTTTTGAGATTCGCAACGAGAGTCGTGATTTCATCTACGACATAGCACCGGTCATCACTGTTTCGGGCACCAAGGAGATTTACCTCTCTCCCACCGCCATCATCAGCGAGTTAGGCCCGGGTAAAGCTGTGCGTTACACGGCCGAACTTGTGGCTACCCGCAAACTCAAGAATGGCTATGCCGACTTCTCTATCGGTTTCTCGAACGGCAACGAACTCTACACAGTGCGTTCGTTCCAGATTCGCACCCGCGCACGGCGCTAATCTCACCTGATTATGAAACGATTTCTCACATGGGCTTGCCTGGCGACTACATGCTTCGCCACGCAAGCCTTTGTCACCATTGGTGGCAGCGAATATCAGGCCGACACCCTCTTCATGCGTCAACTGGGTCCGGGTATTACCAACACAATCATTCGCATTCCAGGCTATCCTCTCAACGTCTATCTGCTTGAGGCCGACATGAACAATCCCTACAACCGCATCGAGACTATGCAGGGACAAGGCACCGTGGGCAAAACCGAATTGCTCACCACGGCTGCACAGCGCTACTCCACCCCGTCGAAACGTGTGTTGGCAGGTTGTAATGCCAATTTCTGGTGCGTGAGCGGACAAGGTTCGTCGAGCATCTACATGCTTGGTTCACCCTATGGCGCCGTTGTGCGCAACGACACCATCTACACCAACACCAACAACGTGAACGACACATGGGATGGTGGACCCGAACGCACAGCCGGCACAGCCATCGACCACGACAAAAACCTCATATTCGGTCACTTCACCTGGGCAGCTCAGCTCACCTCGTCAAAACTTGATAACCCACTCGCCATCAATAAGGTGAACCGCCGCAACCGCAACAATGAGATGTGCCTGTGGAACGAGGCATTCGACCGCACCCGACAGTTCGAGACCAACTGGATTTCAGCTGATGAAACCGGCAACAATCACACCGACAACTATTATCTGGTGCTCACCGAGGGCAGTAGCTGGCAGGTGAGCAAGCCCATGACCTTTGTCATCGTGAGCATTGTGCGTGATGCCGACCGCCAGACGTTGGGCGACTACAAGGCCTGCCTCACCGCCACCGGCTCATTCAAGGATGCCATGGCTGTGCATGACGTGGGCGACACCATCACCATCACACAAGGCTGGACCACCAACGAGCCTGAGAGCGAACACATCACCCCATGGATCGAGAACATGGTGGAGGGCAATGCTCCCGTCATGCACTTGGGCGAACTTACTGGCCGCAACACCGACGAAACCTATAACTCACAGGTTTACTCCCGAACCGCCTATGGCTGCAGTGCCGATGGACGAAAACTCTACATGATTGTCATCGACAAGTCGACCCACCCGCAGTACGGACAGTCGGCAGGTTGTTCCACTACTGTCATGTGCGAGATTCTCAAGAGCCTATATCCCGATGTGAGCGAGGTGGTGAACTACGATGCCGGCGGGTCGGCCCAGATGCTGGCAAGCGGCACTATCATCAACAAGACCACCGAGAGCAGTCCCCGCGCCGTGTCTAACGGCTGGCTGCTCGAATCTATCGCCCCCATCGACAGCGTGGTTGCAATGATTCGCTTTGCCGAACACAAGGTGCAACTGCCCATCTATGCCTCGGCTACCCCACAAGTGCTCGCCTACAACCAATATGGCGATCTCATCAACGACGACCTCAAGGGTTTCACCCTCACTTGCGACGAGTCCATCGGCACCACCAGCGGCGAGACTATCACAGCCGGTGGTAATGCCCTTACCGGCATACTGACCGCCACCTATAATGGAATCACCGCCACTGTGCCCATCGTCACCCTGGCCGCCCAGCCCGCCATCGCAGTCAGCCCCATGATGCTGGTCGACAACCGCGAGTGGAAGGTTGATGTTACTGCTACAGTAGGAGGCAAGACCTACTTCTACGATGCCGCCCAACTAGGCTGGAGCGTCGACGACCCTACGGTAGCCATCATCGCTGGAGGCAAAATCAAGGGACTGAAAAACGGAAACACACAGGTTTCCTGCCTGATAGGTGAATTTCTCGACACCGATAGCGTCACGGTCGAAATAAGCAGCACACCCTATATTTTTCAGGACTGGACTGAAGGCTGGACGCTCTCTGGTTCGGGTGCTAAAGAACTTGCGCTCGATGCCGACGGCAACATCACCTTTACCTACAACAACACGAGGGCTCCCTATGTGAAACTGCTCACCAACCGCACCTTCTACAGTCTGCCCGACACCATAGGGCTCACCTTCAACAGCACCCTGCCCATCGAGTATGTGCAGGTAGACGTGCGTAACAACCAGTTTACCTCCATCAATTACCAGAAGTTTGAAAACGGCGGTGCTGGTTTTGAACCTGGCAATGACTACACCCTACGAATTGACCTTGAGCAACTGGGAGGTGCCGACAACCTTGCCACCTTTCCCATTGCGCTGCGTGAAATCCGCTTTGTCCCCGACAAGACTACCGCCACTGCAGGCGACCATGCCATTCACATCAAGGCATTCTATGCCCACTATCCCGTGGAACCTACCATTATCAAGGGCGATGTGAACGGTGACGGCAAGGTGAATGTGACCGACGTGACTACCCTCGTCAATATGATTCTGGGCGTCATACCCAAGAACCAAGAGCGTGGCGACATAAACGGCGACGACAAACTGAATGTGAGCGATGTTACCGCTCTCATCAATATCATCCTGGGCATCAGTTGATGCCGGGGTTTAGGGTTAAAGGTTTATCCCTTGTTTACAGGGGTTTAGAGTTAAAAAGTACCCCCTTGATGAGTACATCAAAGGGGGTATTTCATAGAGCACCTTTATGTGCGGTAGGCTCAGAGTTTTCAGATGGCTCAGAGCAATTAGAGCTTAGATTTCGTAAATTTTCTCGGTGCGGCGGCGCAATTCGCGCTCGCGCTCTTCTTGCTGCTTCTTCAGTTCAGCCTCACGTTTGCGCTGCTCTTCAAGTTTCTTTTGGGCTTGCTTTTCGGCATCGTCCTTCGACTGTACCTTTTGCTTGCGCTTCTCGCGGTTAGGTTGCTTCTGATCGTTCTCAGCAAAACTCTTGATGATGTCATCTACCTCCTCACGATTGCCGTAGTAGTAGTTGATAGAGATTTGCACCACCAGGTCGCTCTGTTTCGAAACCAGATTGGCAAGCACACAGCGCGAACCATCGGGCATAGTGCCCTCGAGCGTGTAGCCGTCGAAACCCTTCACCTTGATTTTGCCGCTTTTGGTATCGTACATGTTATAGCCCAAAGCCAAATTCTCGAGCGAGGTCTTATACACATCCTTCTTCTTGTCCTTATCCTTGGTATAGAGTTGAATGGTCATCACCATATCCTCCCACGACACCTCGAAGCGCGTGTTGGTATTATAGGTAACGAAACCATTGTCGGGCACCTCAAAGGTGAGATTGTGCTTGCTCCAGGTGTACACTGAAGCCTGCGACTCAAAGCCACAGGCCAGTAAGACGGCGAGCAGGATGGTTGCTACTATGTGTCTCATAAAAGTTACTGTTTTATCATTAGACGTAGAAAGGCGAGAAAAGTTTCATCGCCTATCCACGTTTTAATATTATTTCAGTTTTCAGTGTTCAGTTATCAGATGTCAGAAGGTCTCCTCTGTCTAACACTAAACACTTAACGCTAACCCAATCAATTAGCGGCGGCCCTTGCCGTTGCGGTTCTGCTTGGCCTGCTGCTGGCGAATGATTTCCTGCTGACGCTTCTGCGCCTGCTCCAGACGAGCGGCCCAACCACCTTTTTTCTTGGGTTTCTTGGCATTCTCGGCCATGACGGCTCTCACCTTGTCTTCGCTGATGCGTGCACGGCTGATGTAGGTCTGCACGATGGTGATGAGCAGCGAAATGAAGTAGTAGTAGCTCAAGCCCGAGGCGTAGTTGTTGAAGAACACCAGGAAGAAGATGGGCATCAGATACATCATCCACTTCATGCCCGGCATGGTGCTCGACGACTGCGACTGCATCGTCAGATAGGTGTAGATGAGGTTGGTCGAAGTCATCAGCAAGCAGAATAGGCTGATGTGGTTACCAAAGTAGTTGGTGATGAACGGAATCTGGCCCGTCCAGCTCACGATAGCATCAGGAGCCGAAAGATCGTTGGCCCACAGGAACGACTGGCCTCGCAACTCGATGCACGACGGGAAGAAGGTGAACACCGCAATCAGGATGGGCATCTGCAGCAGCATGGGCAAGCAACCGCCCATGGGGTTGGCACCTGCCAGCTTGTAGAGTTCCATCGTCTTCTGTTGTCGCTTGATGGCGTTCTCCTGACCAGGATATTTCTCGTTGATTTCCTTGATGTCGGGGGCAAGCACTTTCATCTTGGCCTGCGACGAGTAGCTCTTGTTCACCAGCGGCCACAGCACCAGTTTGATGATGAGTGTGAGAATGAGAATCACGATACCATAGTTGGCGATGAACGAGCCCAGCCAGTTGAACAGCGGGATAATGACGCCCGTGTTAATCCAGCGGAACAGCTTCCATCCCAGCGGAATAACCTTGGTGAGTTTCAGGTCGCTATTGGCCTCGTTGTTGAGCTTGTAGGCTGCCAACAGGTCTTCGTAGTTTCTCAACGTGCGGTAGCGGTTGGGCCCCAGATAGAAGGTGAACGAAGCGGGATTAGGCATCGTCGACTTATAGTCGAACGACGAGTAGAGCGTGAGATCCTTCAGATATTTCTCATAGTCGGCCGTGCCTTTCTCAAAGGGCACACTGGTCATCTTCGCTCCATTGAAGTCCTTGTCGGCAATGAGTATGGCCGAGAAGAACTGGTTCTTGGTCGAAATCCACTTCAGGCGATTGTTCTCTTTCTCCTCCTGACGCGAAGTCTCGGTCAGGTATTCGACATCGTCATCATTCAGATACTTGTAGTAGAAGGTACTGTTGCGTTCCTCAAACATCTTGCCCGCCTCGTGGCGCATCATCTTCTGATGCCAGTAGAAGTCGAGATTGGGTATGTTGGTGGCAATCACCTTGTCCATGTTCTTCTGGAACACCTCCATGCGCACCATATAATTGCCACCACGGGCCAAGATGTAGCGCAGTCCGAACACAGCACCGTTCGACAGTTCCAGACTCATCTCCACCGTGGTGTCGTTCACCTGTTTGGGGGTGAAGTAGTAGTCCTTGGTCGAGTAGCGGTTGTTGTCGGTGTTCATGATGAAGCTATATTCGTTCTCACCAGGAGTGAACACCTCCACGAGCGGTGCATTAAAGGCTGTGTAGCCCTTGAGGGTGGCACGTGATATCATACCGCCCTTCGACGAGATTTCCAGCTTCAGCGAGTCGTTTTCGAGAGTCACAATCTGGTTAGTACCTGTCATCTTCGAGGCAAACACGCCATTGTCGAGCATCGTACCTGCAGCGGTTCTGAGGGTTTCGACGGCCTTGTTGTGCACAGCCACATCGGCTATCTTGCAGTTAACAACGTCGGCATAGTTCACAATGGTGTCGCCAGCCTTCACTGTACCTTCAATCGTATTTCCGTTGAGCGTGAGTTTCACACCTTCGTCGTTGATTGTAGTTGTGGCTTCCTCGCCACTCTTGAAGCACAGCATCAGGTTATTCACATCGTCGGTGGTGAGCGAGTCGAGCACCGTTACATTGCTTTCGGCCTGCTGCTCGCGCGCCAGCTGTTCTTGCTTGGCGGCCTCCTTTTGCCGCTCGATTTCTTCTTGCGATGGACGGTTGCAGTACATGAATCCGAAGATTACAGCGCACATCAGCACCAGTCCGGTAATCGTGTTTTTATCCATTTTGTTTGTTTAGATAATCGTTGTCGTCTTTATTGATTGTAAGTCATCACTTCGTGTTCTTGTTCTCGATGGCGGCACGAATGAAGTCCATGAACAGCGGGTGCGGGCTAAGCACCGTGCTGCTGTATTCAGGATGATACTGCGTGCCTATATACCACTTCTTGTCGGGCAGTTCTACTACTTCTACAAGTTTCGTGCCAGGATTCTCGCCCACGCACTGCATGCCTGCAGCCTCAAACTGGGCGCGGAAGTCGTCGTTGAACTCAAAACGGTGGCGATGACGCTCCTCGATGTCGAGCTTGCCATAGGCCTTGGCCACTTTCGAGCCTTCGCGCA
Organism: Muribaculaceae bacterium; assembly: GCA_016287065.1. Classification (GTDB taxonomy): domain Bacteria; phylum Bacteroidota; class Bacteroidia; order Bacteroidales; family Muribaculaceae; genus Sodaliphilus. The sequence goes on along the minus strand of JAEEVB010000002.1, from coordinate 19,014 downwards.
AGTGGCAGGCGTAGGCGCCCAGACGCATCGTGCCACCCATGTTGGTAATGCTCTTCTGCTCTTCCATGAGGTCGATCACATTATAGGGGGTGTGTGGATCCATCTCAATGCTGTTGGCTTCGTGCATGCCCAACACATTGCGGGCAAACTCGATGACCATGCACTGCATGCCCAGGCAGATGCCAAAGGTGGGCATATCGTGCTCGCGACACCACTTGAGCGCCACATATTTGCCCTCGGTGCCACGCTGGCCAAAGCCTGGTGCCACAATCACGCCATCCAGGTCGCGCAGCTGCTCCTCGACATTGCCGTCGGTGAGTCGCTCAGCGCCAATGTAGCGCAGGTCGAGCTTGTGGTCGTGATAGGTGCAGGCCTGCAGCAACGACTCGTCGATGCTCTTGTAGGCATCTTGCAGCTCCACATACTTGCCCACGAGACCTATCTTCACCGACTCCTTGGCGCCACGCATGTGGTCGAGGAACTTGTTCCACTTCGCCAAGTCGGGTTCGCCCTGATAAGGGGTATTGGTCTTGTCGAGTATAATCTTGTCCAGTCCCTGCTCATGCATCATCAAAGGCACCTCGTAGATGGTGGGGGCGTCAACGCTCTGCACCACAGCATCGGGCGATACATTACAGAACAGCGCCACCTTGCGGCACATGGCGGGTGGAATAATTTGCTCGGTGCGCAACACCAGCACATCGGGCTGGATACCAGCTTGCTGCAACTGTTTCACCGAATGCTGTGTGGGCTTGGTCTTGAGTTCCTTGGCTGCACGGATGAAGGGCACGTAGGTCAGATGCACACACGCGCAACGGTTACCCATCTCCCACTTGAGCTGACGCACGGCCTCCAGGAAAGGCAGCGACTCGATATCGCCCACAGTGCCACCAATCTCGGTAATCACGAAGTCGTATTTACCCGTACTGCCCAGCAACTTCACATTGCGCTTGATTTCGTCGGTGATGTGTGGGATAATCTGCACCGTCTTGCCCAGATAGTCGCCACGGCGCTCCTTGTCGATCACGCTCTGATACACACGACCTGTGGTAATGTTGTTGGCACGGGTGGTCTTGATGTTGGTGAAACGCTCATAGTGACCCAGGTCAAGGTCGGCCTCATGGCCATCGACGGTCACATAGCATTCTCCGTGCTCATAAGGGTTGAGCGTACCGGGATCGATGTTGATGTAGGGGTCAAACTTCTGAATCGTGACATTGAAACCACGAGACAGCAACAAACGAGCTATTGACGACGAGATAATGCCTTTGCCCAAGGATGAAACCACGCCGCCTGTTACGAAAATGTATCTTGTCTCCACTGTTATTGAGGTGTTTTGAATTTTAAACTGCAAAATTACAAAAAATTCCGCAATTCACCCACACCTCTTCCCGAAAAATGCGCAAAGCTTTCACAAGAGCCCCAGCACTCCTAGCATAACTACCAGACCTAGCATGTCTAGCACTACTAGCATTTCTAGTTTTTCTAATATATCTAGAGCATATAGAGTGGCATTGCCTCTAGCGCTTCCAGCAAGGTTAGCTGCGGTCTTTCTTGGCGGCACGGCGGGCCTTGGCGCTGCGGAAACCGCGCTCTGAGTCGCGACGGGTGCGTTTGCCGCCACGCTTGCGGTCAAATCCCGTCTCCAGGTCCATGTATTGCTGCTTGCGACGGCTGCGGCTGTTCTGGGCATGCTTGCCTCCACCGCTCATAGCGGCGTAGTCCTTATGCTTGTCGGCAATTTCAAGGTAAAGGCGCTTGCCAAAGAAGTCGGCATTGCGCAGTGCGCTCACCACACGATGCGCCTCGCCCTGACGCACATCGAACAGCGAATAGTTCGACATCAAGTCGATACGTCCCAGACCGATGCGCTGTCCGTGCGTGTTCTCGTTGATGAGTCTGATGAGCGACGGAGCAAAGAAACCGTCGGCCTTGCCCACATTCACATACACGCGTTCAAATCCCTCCTCGCCCACGCGGCGGTCCTTCTCCTGGTCGCTGGGGCGCGGCTTGGCTTCGCCCTTCTTGCCGCCACGTGCACGCTCCTTGTGCTCGGTCACATTCTCGACCACGGGCGAGTTCTTGTAGTAGTCAAACAAGCGGTTGAACTCGTAAGACAGGAATCGCTTCACCAGTTCCTCGCTCGAGAGCCACGACAGCTTGTTGAGGATGGGCGGCAGATACTGCGCGATGGCTTCTTCGTTCACCTCCACATTCTCGATGCTGCTCGCCATGGAGAAGAGCTGCTTCTCGATAATCATCTGGGGGGTAGGCACATCGCGGCGCTCAAATTCCTTGCCTATGTGTTTCTGGATTTGCTTGAGTTTGCTCTTCTCGCGGCTGTGAATGATGGCGATACTCACGCCATACTTGCCGGCACGGCCTGTGCGGCCACTACGGTGGTTGTAGATGTCGTTGTCGTCGGGCAGACTGTAGCTGATGATGTGTGTGAGGTCGTCGACATCGAGTCCACGGGCAGCCACATCGGTAGCGACGAGCAACTGCAGGTTGCGCTCGCGGAACTTCTTCATCACGGCATCGCGCTGTGCCTGCGAGAGGTCGCCGTGCAGCGCATCGGCATCATAACCATCCTGAATGAGCTGCGACGCCACCTCTTGCGTGGTAGCGCGGGTGCGGCAAAAGATGATGCCATAAACCCGTGGCAGGTAATCCACTATGCGCTTGAGTGCCAAATACTTCTGCTTGGCGTTCACCATGTAGTAGATGTGATGCACATTGGCGCTACTCTCGTTGCGTGTGCCCACCACATACTCCTGCGGATTGTTCATGTAGTTCTTGGCAATCTCGGCAATTTCGCGCGGCATGGTGGCCGAGAAGAGCAGCATCTTGCGGTCGCCAGGCACATAGGCGAGAATCTCGTTGATGTCATCGACAAAGCCCATGTTCAGCATCTCATCGGCCTCATCGAGCACCACAGTGTTCACATACTTGAGCGTGATGGCTTTGCGATTGATCAGGTCGATGAGGCGGCCCGGCGTAGCCACCACCACTTGAACACCCTTTTTCAACGCCTTCATCTGCGTCTCGATGTTCGAACCGCCATACACGGGCAGAATCTTCACATCGGGCATATACTTAGAGTAGGCAGTGAGGTCGCTGCAAGTCTGCAGGCACAGCTCGCGTGTGGGGTCAAGAATCAGGGCCTGAGGTTCGCGAATCTCAGTATTGATGCGCTGCAGTGTGGGCAGACCGAAGGCGGCCGTCTTGCCCGTTCCTGTCTGGGCAAGGCCCACCACATCGGTGTCCTCGTTGAGCAGGTGCGGTATCACCTTCTCTTGAATGGGCATGGGCTGTTGGTAGCCTAACTCGGTTATCGCGCGCAGTAAATCTTCTCTTACGCCTAATTCTTGAAATGTTGCCATGATGATGTTGTATAAAGGGCTTTTAAGCGCCCAAGTTGCTGAAAAACGCCTGCAAAGGTAAGCACTTTTACCGCACCCACCAAATTATCAACGAAAAAGCATCTGAAAGCGTCTTGTTTAGAAGCCTTTCCAGGTCTCGTACCAGAGGTGGCGTGCCAGTTCGTCCCAGCGCACAATGGTGGCGCCAAAGAAGTCGGCCACATAGCCGTTGAGCATCAGTTGCGCCTCGTCCTTGTTGGCAGCATTGAGCTGCATCCAAGTATCCTGCACAAAGGGGAGTTCGCGCTGCCCCTTGTGCATGAAGTAGTCGCGCAGCGGCTCCAGCTTCTTGCGATGCGTACCCCAGCGCACAGTGGCCAGGCGATTGGCCTTGCGGTAGTGCCACAGGGCGGCATCGTCGCGCTCACTGTGTTGTCCGCACACCTGCAACATCTTGGGCAGATCGGTGGTGCCGGCAAAGATGGGGAATCGCGGACTCTCGCCCGGGTTGTCGAGCGCCATCCAGGTCACGCAGCCTACCTCGTCGGGCAACCACGAGCGGCACTGAATCACAGTGCTGTAGGCACACCACGACACACTCACAGTGCGAATGTTTTTCATCACAGAGTCGCCCTTAGCATAGTACATATTGATCTCGTCGGGACGCATCCACGGGTTGGAGAATGGCGACACGATGCTGTCGGGCTCGTTCTCAACCAGTTTTCCGTCCTTGCCTTTGCGCTTGGGGTTGGGAATCTTGTTGCGGCCGCTCAGGTTCTTTTCGGTGCCCTCGTAGTAGCTCGTGAGCAGCTGCATCACACGCTCGGGGCTCACCAGCGAGTCGGGTTTCACGCTCAGCGGCAGTATCTCGGTAGTGTCGCTCAAGTTCAGCGACGGAGCAAGCTGGCTCATAATGTAGTGCTCGCGCACGCTGTAGTTTTTCTTCTCATGAAAATAGTTTTCGCCGCTATACACGCGCCAGAAGTTGAATTCTTCCTTACCATCCCACAATTTCAGTTTCTTGGCCACATCATATACATTGTCAGAGGCCATGTAGCGGTCGGGGTTGTTGAGGTCGAGCGTGGTGATGCGAGAGATGTTGGCCGACACGGCAATCTCGTCGTCGGGGATGCGCACGGCAGCCCACACACCGCCCACCTTCTTGGGCCCTTCGCCAAACACCTCGAATATCCACACCTCATTCTTGTCGGCAATTGTTAGGCACTCGCCGCTGTCGCCATAGCCATAGTCCTTCACCAGTTGGCCCATGAGCCTGATGGCCTCGCGGGCTGTGGAACAACGCTCCAGTGCTATACGCTCCAGTTCCTCGATGTAGAACATACCCTGCTTGTTGCGCAGCGTGTCACGGCCGCCAATGGTAGTCTCGCCCATTGCGAGCTGCTTCTCGTTCATGCACGGATAGGCAGTGTCGAGGTAGCGATAGGTGTGGCGCGCCTGCGGAATCACTCCACGGCGATACATCTTGGTGCTATCTTTAGCCGATTGCGTGTGCATGCGGCCCTTGTAGATGGCGGTCACCGTGTCGCGCTCATAGTCGCGAGCCGGCACCATGCGCATCCAAGTGCGGTACCACGAGTCGCAGGTGTGCGAGGTCATCACTGACCCATCGGTCGAGGCACGCTTGCCCACCATGATGCTGGTGCACGACATGCGCTCATTGGGTTCACTGTCCTGGGCCTGAACACTCGAGATTGTCATTGCGGCAACTATTGCCATTAATATCTTCTTTTTCATGATATGATTGTTTTAGCAGTTATATTTTAGTGAATGTAGCGGTTGCAGAAGGCGGCAATGCGGGCGGCATACTCGGCACGGTGGTCGCTCAGCGTCAAGGCGTGGGCCGAGCCTTTGCCCATATAGAGTTCTTTGGGCTGCGGTTTAGCCGCATAGAGGTCATTGACCATGGCGGTGGGCACAAAGTCGTCGTTGTCGCCGTGAATGAAGAGCATGGGCAGGCGGCACTTGCGCACCTGTTCGAGCATCGATGCCTCGTTAAAACCCCAGTCATACTTCATGCGACAAACAAGGCTTGCAGCATTGAGCAAGGGGAATGACGGCAGACCGAACTCGTCCTTCAGATTATGCTTGAACTGATCGAAGACGCAGGTGTAGCCACAATCTTCTACGATGCACTTCACGCTGGGCGGCAATTGCTCGCCACTCATTGCCATCACCGTGGCAGCGCCCATCGACACGCCGTGCAGCACCACCTGCGTGGCGGTGGAGTCGCCCTTGAAGGCAGCATCGGCCACATGCAGCCACTGAATCACATCTTTGCGGTCGAGCCAGCCCATATTGATGTGGTCGCCCTCGCTCTGTCCGTGTCCATACAGGTCGGGCAGCAACAGGTTGTAGCCCAGTTGCTCATAGTAAATCTGGCCATAGTCGAGCATCATCACATTCGAGTTCTTGTAGCCATGAATGAGCACCGCCACCTTGCTTGTGGGTTGCTTGGCAGTGACAAGCGTGGCATGCAGCTTGTTGCCGTCGATAACCACAAAGGTGTCGCGCAGGGCTTCGGTCTGCTTGAGGCTGTCGACCCACGGTCGCAGTTCGGGATGATGCTCATAGAGGCTCTGGTAGGCTTCTTTTTCGTTCAAGTGGTCGGCCGTGAGCGCATAATCCACGAGATAGAATGCCCCTGCAACGGTAGCGGCAAGCAACAGCACAAATACTGCCACTGCTGCCCATAGCAGCCTTTTAGTTCGTCGTGTCATGGGTGTCACTGTTTTTCTTCGTCGAGTTCAGCAAGAATCTTCTTGAGTTTCTCGTCGGTTTCGGTGAGTTTGCTTTTGCACACCTTGAGCAGCTGCAGCGAACGGGCAGTGTAGTCGCTCAGGTTGTCGATGGTGCAGTCGGCGCTCTGCATCTTCTGCACAATTTGTTCGAGTTCGGCTATTGCCTGTGAGTAGGTCAACTGTTTAAGTTCTTCTTCCATATTATAGGTTTTTTATTATTGATTTCATTTTACGGTTGATTGCACATGACCTGTCTTGAAGTGCGAGGTAATCACGTCGCCTGCCTTCAACTGACTGGCATCGGTCACAGCCTTGCCGTTGCACAGGGTGAGCGAGTAGCCGCGGTTGAGCGTGTTGCGGGGCGAGAGCAATTGCACCTTATCGTTCATGGCTTCGAGCCGCATCTGCTCCTTGAGCATAGCTCGGGCTGTGGCGTCCTTGATGCGGTCGGCTGTGCGGCCCAGTTTCTCGCGCTCGGCATCGATGCGCGACTTGGCATGCAGGGGAATGTTGCTCATGAACTGCTGGAGCTGCATGCGTGCCCGCTCGGCCAGATGATGCGCAGTCATGGGTATGGCGCTCGACAAATAGGCAAGCTGCTCGGCCGAACGGCTGATGTGGTCGCGGGCAATGCTCACCACATCGTTAGTGAGTTCGGTGAGATGCGCCAGCGCGGCACTCCCCTTCCCTATGAGTAACTCGGCGGCTGCCGTCGGGGTCTTGACGCGCTCGGCTGCAACATAGTCGAGCACGGTCACATCGCGCTCATGCCCGATGCCCACGATGACCGGCAGCGGGAACTGCGCCACATTAGCGGCCAGCATGTAGTCGTCGAACCAGTTAAGGTCGGTTGTGGAACCGCCACCGCGAATGATGACCACGCAATCGAACAGGTCTTCGTTGGCCCCGATCTTTTCCAGTGCCGCGATGACCGAGGGCACCGTCTGCGGTCCCTGCATCATGGCGCTAAACAGCGCAGTGTAGAACTTGAGCCCGTAGGGGTTGTTGCTGAGCTGATTCATGAAGTCGCCATAGCCGGCTGCACCCTGTGCTGAAATCACGGCAATGCGCTGAGGTACCTCGGGCCACTCCAATTCCTTGTTCATGTCGATAATGCCCTCGCTGGTGAGCCGCTGAATGATCTCGATGCGTCGGCGGGCCATGTCGCCCAGGGTGAACTCGGGATTGATGTCGGTGATGACAAGTTTCATGCCATACTGCTCATGATAGTTGGCGCTCACCAGTACCATCACCTTCATGCCGCTGTTGAAGGGTTGCCCCGTGACTTGCATGAAGTTGTAACTCAAATACTGGAATCGCGATGACCAAATCACGGCATTGGCCTTTGCCAGGGTCTCGCCCGTATTGGGGTCTTTCTGCAGCAATTCCAGATAGCAATGTCCGCGGCGAATCTGCACATCGCTCGTCTCGGCCATGACCCACACGGCACTCACCGACTGGTCGTTGAGCAGGCGCTTGATGCGGCCGTTGAACTCGAGCAGACTGATGGCCTGCGGCTGTGTTAAATTGAGTTCGGGCATCATCTGGGGGTTGTTAACGTTATTTTCTTACCGATGATTGTGTAGTGCAACGCATCGTAAAGGTAAGGTTTCCAGCGCTTGTAATCGACCTCGCCATAGAAGGCGGCCAAGTGCTGGCGTGCCGTCAACTGCCGGCCTTCACCCTCCAGTTGGTAGTCGATGAGCGGGAAAGCCACATTCTCCTTGATGTCTTTCACCACATTTTTTGGGGTGCCAGGGCGAATGAAGTCTTCCACCTTGGGAGCCTTGAACAGCTTGCCGGTTTTCAGTGCTTTCCACTTGGTATCGTAGAAACTCACCACGCCATCGGGATAAGGAGTCTTGTAGTGGTCAATCACCATCACCACGCTGTCGGTGCCAGCCAGTAGTAACTGCAGCTCTACCGTGCGGCCCGCCGACATCTCCACCACCATGTGGCGAGATTCCAACGAGGCTATGTGCGAACTGTTGGCAGCACGGTTGGTAGCATAGACGTTCTGACCGTTCTCATGATAAGATATCATGCTGATGCGAGTGGCTTGCGGCAGCAGCTCAAACACCACACCCGGCTCGCTCATGAACAGGTCTTTTATCTCAGCGGCTTGTGCCGACAGGGAACTAATGACCGACACGGCCATGGCACAAAGCACGAATTTCATATCTTTCAATATCATTTTCATCACGTTGATTCTTTCTTTTGCTTGATAATTGACAAAGCATACAAAGTTATTCAAAAAAAAGCAGTTTTCCTAAAATATTTTTGGGAAGCGTGGGAAAGATGAACCATTTGGGAAAAGTGGGAAAAGTGGGAAATTTGCGAAACATCTGATTTTCAAGAGATTGGAAAAATCGGGGTATAACGAATGCGGTACGATAGGTTGAGATCATACTGCGTTCGTGAACTCGGAGATCTCGGAGAACTTGGAGGTTCGGAGGGCTTGGAAAGAATGGAGGAATCATTGTTAACATGATGATTTAATTAAGGTTCGCGTGGGCGAAGATAAAAGGATAAGGTGTGGGATAGAAATGGTGATAGCACAGATTGGAAATAGTGAGCAGGGAATAGAGAGGCTCTCACAGATTTCAAAGATTCAGATAGAAATACATAAAGTACTGATTTTTAAGATATAAGAGCACAGGAACATAAGTTTTGCTAGCGAGGAGATAAAAGAGGGCTGGCGGTTTCGCCAGCCCAATCTATTATTTCTATTGTTACTATGCCTAAACCTGTTGAATGAGGGCGACGGCATAGGCGGCAATGCCCTCTTCACGGCCGGTGAAGCCCAGACGCTCGGTGGTGGTGGCCTTGATCGAAATCTGGCTCTCGTCACAGTGCATGGCGGCAGCGAGCTGCGCCTTCATGGCGGGGATGTGGGGATTCATCTTAGGCCGCTCGGCACAGATGGTGATGTCGCAGTTGCCCAGCGTGTAGCCCTGCTCGGCAAGCAGTTCAACGACGCTGGCGAGGAGTTTGCGGCTGTCGGCACCCTTCCACTTGGGGTCGGTGTCGGGGAAGTGATAACCAATATCGCGCAGGTTGGCAGCACCCAACAGGGCGTCGCACAGGGCGTGAATCGCCACATCGGCATCGCTGTGGCCCAGGAGGCCCAGTTCGTGGTCAATCTTCACGCCGCCAATCCACAGTTCGCGGTCGGGCACCAGGCGGTGCACATCAAAGCCCATTCCAATCCTAAACATGCGACTCAATATTAAATAAAAGGAATCGATATTGATTGATTTTGACCCGTCGTCAATTATTAACGCGAATTGCACTAATCATTCGAATTTCACGAAATGGTTTTAACTCAATTAGCATAATTGGCTAAATTAGTAAAATTCGCATTAGGCCCCGCAGGGTTCGGGTCAAATGTTATACGCGTTCTTCGCTTACTTGCGGCCGAAGAGGCCCTTGATGCCCTCCATGTCGAACGACAGGGTGAAGCGCAGCGTCTGGTCGAGCGGGCTATTTTGAGCCGTTGCAATCATGTAGGCGGCATCAATCTTGAGCACATTGAGCGAGAAGCCAGCACCCAAGCTGAAGTAGTTACGGTTACCTTTCCACTTGTTCTCGTGGAAGTAACCGGCGCGGAAGAAGAATTGCTGGTTATAGGCATACTCGGCACCTACCGAGAAGGTGATTTCGCGCAGCTCTTCCTTAGCGCCACCGGGAGCATCGTGGAACGACTTGAAGATACCCGAAATCGACGACTCGTCTTTCCATTCCTGCAAAGCCTTCTCATAATCTTCCTGGTTATCATAGTCGGCCAGGCGTGGCTTGACGGGCACCAACAGCTTGTTGGCATCGACAGCCAGCGTCAGGTTGTGATAGTCGGCAAGCGGGAAGGTAAAAGCAGTACCCAGACGCAGATTAGCGGGCAAGAAGGCGGGGTTGTCGCCGTTGTCGTACGACACCTTTGAACCGATGTTGGAGATGTTCCAACCCAGCGACCACTGGCACTCGTTGCGACCTATCACAGGATAGGTGGTGAAGTAGCCCGAAATGTCGGCCGAGAAGGCCGAAGCGCCCTTGTTGCGCTCGGTGGATGAATACTCGGAGTAACCCAGGTCGCTATAGATGTAGCGCAGCACAACACCCATCGAGAATTTCTCACTCAGTTTGCGAGAATAACCAACGTCAACAGCCATTTCAAAGGGATTGATGCTGGCCATGGCGCTACCGCCGTCGTCGGTTGTCTGAATCTCGCCTAGCGAGAAGTAGCGCATCGAGGCACTCACTGCCTGATTGTCGCCACTACCAATCTTCCAGTATCCGGCAAGGTTGGCAAGGAAGATGTCGTTCACAATCTTGCGCAACCAAGGGGTGTAGGACAGAGCAACGCCCGCACTGCTATAGGCAAAGGCATACTTCGACGGATTCCAGAACTGCGAGTTGCAGTCGCTCTCGGTAGCGGCACCCAGGTCACCCATCGAGGCACCTCGGGCATCGGGGGTGATGCTGAGCGATGTCACACCAGTGGTAATGGGGTTGAACTCATTGTCCTTTATATCGTCTTGGGCTTTCGCCACCATGCTGCCGGCAAGCAGTGTTGCAAACAGTATTGCTTGAATTTTTGTTGATTTCATTGAGCAAAAATAATTAGTTTCTACGCCTTATAACTCTAAAAACATATTTTTATTGTGTGAAACTCAAAAAAATTTTTCACTATCTCCAAAAAAAGTGAACCGCCTCATGAGCGGTTCACCTTATTTCTCTTGTGAGATTCAACCCTGTTTTAGTCACGGCTGCCAAAGATGCGCAGCAGATAGAGGAACAGGTTGATGAAATCGAGATAGAGCGACAGTGCGCCCATCGTGGCCACCTTGCTCACGTTACTGTAGTCGCTCTGAGCTGCCATCTGCTTGATGGCCTGGGTGTCCCATGCGGTCAGACCAATGAAGATGGCCACACCGGCAAACGAGATGATCCAGTCGAGCTGCGTGCTGTGCAGGAAGATGTTGACCACCGACACCACAATGAGGCCAAGCAGGCACATCATGAGGATGGAGCCCATCTTCGACAGGTCTTTCTTCGTTACCCAGCCATACACGCTCATCACGCCAAACACGCCAGCGGTGATGAAGAAGGTCTTGGCAATTGAAGCGCCTGTATAAACAATGAATATGGGCGACAATACCACACCATTCAATGCTGCATACACAAAGAATAGTGCCGCGGCCGTTGTGGGACTCATCTTGTTGATGCGTGCCGACAGATAAATCACAAGACCTATCTCGGCAATCAACAAACCCCAAAAGGCCCAACTGTTGCTCACAAACCACATCATGGCACCCTCGCTCTGCACCATGAGCCACGAAGCCACTGCAGTGACTACCAGGCCCAGGAACATGCGGAAGTAGACTTGCTGCATCACCTTGGCAACAAAACTGCTCAGTGCCAGCTCGTTCTCGGCAGTTGCCGAGTTCATGTATCCATTGTTCTGATACTGATTGAGATTGCTGAAATCGTTCATTTTTATCTATTTTTAATAGTTTGTTTTCTGTCAATAACTGCAATAACCATGCCAATCACATGCGCGAGGGCATCTCGATGCCGAGCAGCGCGAAACCGCTCTTGAGCACCTTGGCCACCATCTGGCTCAACTGCAGCCTGAAGGCGCGGGTCACAGCATTCTCTTCTTTCAAGATGCTACAGTCGTGATAGAACTGATTGTAGGCCTTGGCCAGTTCAAACACATAGTTGGCGATGATGGCAGGGCTATACGACTTGCCAGCCTCGGTCACCACGCCGGCAAAGTCGGCAAGGCGCTGCAGCAGTTCCACTTCTTTCTCATTGGGTTCATAGGCAGCAATGTCAGTCTGCATATCGGCAGCATCGCTCTTGCGCAACACCGACTGAATGCGGGCATAAGTATACTGGATAAAGGGACCCGTGTTGCCGTTGAAGTCGATGGATTCCTGCGGGTTGAAGAGCATGTTCTTGCGCGGGTCGACCTTCAGGATGAAGTACTTAAGGGCACCAAGGCCTATCATGCGCAGTACGTCTTCCTTCTCCTCGTCGGGCACGCCAGCCAAGCGGCCAGGCTCATTGCTCATGGCGCGGGCAGTATCGATCATCTCATCCATCAGTTCATCGGCGTCGACCACGGTACCTTCACGGCTCTTCATCTTGCCGTTGGGAAGTTCGACCATGCCATAGGAGAAGTGAATCAGGTCCTTGCCCCACTTGAAGCCCACCTTGTCGAGCAGCAGTGCGAGCACCTGGAAGTGATAGTTCTGCTCATTGCCCACCACATATATCATTTGATCGATGGGATAGTCCTGATAGCGCAACTTGGCTGTGCCAATGTCCTGCGTCATATACACCGACGTGCCATCGCTACGCAGCAGCAACTTGTGGTCGAGTCCGTCGGGCGTGAGGTCGGCCCACACCGAGCCGTCTTCCTTCCGGTAGAACACGCCTTTCTCGAGGCCTTCAAGCACCTTTTCCTTACCTTCAAGGTAGGTTTCGCTCTCATAGTATATCTTGTCGAACGACACGCCCATGCGCTTGTAGGTTTCGTCGAAACCGGCATACACCCACTCGTTCATCTTGCGCCACAGTGCGCGCACCTCAGGGTCGCCAGCCTCCCACTTCTTGAGCATCTCGCGGGCTTCTTGCATCAGGGTCGACTGTTTCTCAGCTTCTTCTTCGCTGATGCCCTGCTCAGCGGCAATCTGCTTCACCTCGGCCTTGTAGTGCTTGTCGAAGAGCACATAATAGTCGCCAATCAGGTGGTCGCCTTTCTTGCCGGTAGACTCGGGAGTAGCACCTTCGCCCCACTTGAGCCAAGCCAGCATCGACTTGCAGATGTGTATGCCACGGTCGTTCACAATGTTGGTTTTCACCACCTTGTTGCCGTTGGCCTCCAAAATCTTGGCAAGGCTGTATCCCAACAGGTTGTTACGCACGTGGCCCAGATGCAGAGGTTTGTTGGTGTTGGGCGACGAGTATTCAACCATCACCAGTTTGCTGTCGTCGGTCACCGGCTTGATGCCATAATTCTCCTCCTGAGTCATGTGCAGCAGCACGCTTGTCCAGAAACTGGGCTTGATGGTGATGTTCAGGAAACCCTTAATCACATTATATTTCTCCACCGCCTCGCAGTTGGCCACCAAGTAGTCGCCAATCTCTTGGGCAGTCTCCTCGGGCCGCTTGTGCGATGCCTTCAGGAATGGGAACACAACCACGGTGAGATTGCCCTCAAACTCCTTCTTGGTAGTCTGCGGAACAATACTATCTGCTGAAACTTCCAAACCATAGAGCGCCAGCACAGCCTGGGCCGTAGATTCGGCTATAATTTTATCAATCGACATATCTATATCTAGCTTTATTATAAAAATTTTCACAAAGTTAGGCATTATTACCGAATTTCACCCCATCCCTCTAAAGAAATTGTTTGCATATAACAAGAAATGTAGCGAACTTTGCATGGGTGCCATGCATTGCCTTGGTGATGGCATATAATGGTTTTACGACCAATACACCCCTAAAAATCAATGATATGCGCAATATCTTTACTTTTATTTACAACTAATCATTTGAGAAACTAATAAATAAATTATGAATTATCAAGATAAAATAGCAGTCGTTACAGGCGGTGCACAGGGCATAGGACGATGTGTAGCCGAGGAGTTCCAGAATGCTGGTGCCACAGTTTGCATCATCGACAAGCAGCAGGGCAACCACTTTGTGGGCGACCTTGCCGACAAACAAGTGTTGGAACAATTTGCCAAAGAAGTTATAGACAGGCATGGTCATGTGGACTATCTCATCAACAATGCCTTGCCGCTGATGAAAGGGCTCTCGGAGTGTACCTACGAAGAGTTCCAGTATGCCTTGAGCGTGGGCGTAACGGCCCCGTTCTATCTTGCCAAACTCTTTGCCCCACATTTTGCCAAGGGTGCAGCCATTGTCAACATCTCTTCGTCGCGCGACCGCATGAGTCAACCTCAAACCGAGAGTTACACGGCTGCAAAAGGCGGCATTGCAGCACTCACCCATGCACTGGCCGTGAGCCTTGCCGGGAAAGTGCGCGTAAACAGCATTTCGCCCGGTTGGATTGACACAGCAGGCACCGTCTATGAAGGTCCAGACGCCACGCAGCAGCCAGCAGGACGCGTAGGCAACCCCATGGACATCGCCAACATGGTGCTATACCTTTGCTCCGACAAGGCCGGCTTCATCACGGGCGAGAACATCTGCATCGATGGTGGCATGACTCGCCAGATGATTTATCATGGCGACAATGGCTGGACTTTAAAACAATAAAAAAGTGCAAACCGAGTTCAAAACAAATCAAAGACGAATAAAACACACTATATTGAGCAAAAAATGAGGGTCGGTTTTGGATTGAAGTGAATTGTTTTTGTAATTTTGTAATCTACTATTATTATTTGACAATTCACATGAAAGGAAAAGAGATTTGCGAACATTTGCGTGACATTCGCTGCCAGGTAGCCCAAGCCAATGACATCGACTACACGCCTGCGGTGTGCACGCACGAGGGCGACTGTTCCGGCACTTGCCCTGCCTGCGAGCGTGAATTGCGTTACATCGAGCACCAGTTGCACCGCCGCAGAGCTATGGGAAAGGTTGTGACTGTGGCAGGCCTTGCGCTGGGTGCGGCTTCGTTCATGCCCATGCAGGCGCAGCAGGTGGTGCCCGACATACCGGCTGTACAGCCTGTTCAAGCAAAGCTGGTAGATGCCGCTCCGGGCGACACCACCGCAGTGATTGTGCGAGGCCGAGTCATCGACAGGGAAACTGGTGAGCCGTGCGTTGGGGTGAGCATTATGCTTGAAGGCACCAAATTTGGCACAGCCTCTAATTTAGATGGGAAATTCGCCATTCGCGTGCCTAAGGGTGGCAAATTGCGATTCTCCTATGTCTGTTACGAAGATATTGAGCTCGAAGAGGCAGGGGTGGTTGATGATGCAGGGATTGAAATCTATCTCGATCTCAAACCCGTGCTCATGGGCGATGTGGCTATTACACGCAAGATGCCCGATGTGGATGCCGACATCTACGAACCTCGCTAATTCTAAACCTTTAAAAGAAAAACATTATCTAGATATGAAACGAACTATTTTGTGCTTGATGATGCTATTGCTGCTGGCAATGCCCGCAATGGCTGACACGCAAAAGCCCGACAGCGTGCAGGGCCGCAAGAAGGTGGCTCTGGTGCTGAGTGGCGGTGGTGCACTCGGTGCCGCTCATGTGGGCGCGCTCAAGGTGATTGAAGAAGCGGGATTGCCCGTCGATATGGTGGTGGGAACCAGCATTGGCAGCATTGTGGGCTCGCTCTACAGCGTGGGCTACGACAGCGACGAAATTGCCACCATGTTTACCATGATGGACTGGTCGGAACTGTTTCTTGACCGAGGCAACCCGAAACGGCTCACACTGAGCGAGCGCGAGGCACGCAACACCTATGTGTATGAACGCGAGTTCTATGTGCGTGGCGGCCTTGACCCGAAACCCGGCGGCGTGATTCGTGGCAATAACATAGAAACCACCTTCGAACACTACTTGCAAGACTACACCGACAGCATCAACTTCCTGCGCGACCTGCCGCGCCAGTTTGCCTGCGTCGCCACCAACCTGGTGACCGACAGCGCCGTGGTGCTTTCGAAGGGCTCGCTCGTGAAGAGCATCCGTTCGAGCATGTCAATCCCTGGTGTGTTCACCCCTGTGCCCATGGGTGACATGGTGCTCGTGGACGGCGGCACCAAAAACAACTTCGCCGCCGATGTGGCGCGAGAGCTGGGTGCCGATATAGTGATTGGCATCAGGTTTGACATGGGAGTGGGTAAGGACAAGCGCTATCGCACTCTGATGGATGTGATGGAACGCTCTATTGGCAGCGACATCACCCGTCGCTCCAAGGAGAACGAGAAATATTGCGACCTGGTCATCACTGTTCCCGTGCGCGGTTTCTCGAGCGGCAGTTTCACCCATGGTGCCATCAAGACACTCATGGAGAAAGGCGAGGAAGCCGCCCGTGAGAAAATCGATGACATCAAGAAACTCAAGGAACTGGCAGGAGCATCGCCCGACAAGGATTACACCCTGCACCTGCGCCAAATCGAAAACCTTAAGGTGATTGAAGAAGACCCGCATAAACTCATCGACCGATATGAACCCAATGCCATGATGGCCTCGCTGGGGGTGCGCTACGACACCGAGGATGTGGCAGCGGTACAGTTCCGCGGCCGTTACTTTATGCCTGGCAACCTCAAGAATGAACTGGACCTCACGCTGCGTCTGGGACTCCGTTCAAAGATTCGCTTGGGGTTTGACATCCAGCCTTGGGATTTCAAGAAGATGGGTGTGAGCTATGAGTTCTGGACCAACATCCACCAGGAGTTCTTCAACAAGGGCAAGAAGAGCGATTGCCTGTCGTACATCTATCAGAATGCCAATCTCAAGCTCTTCTCGGTCGATGCCATGAACTTTGACTGTGAAGTGGGCCTGGGATGGGAGCACTATCATGTGTTCAATGGCCTGTGGAACGAAAAGAGCACCATCGATTTTCCCGCCAACGAGAACTACTTCAACTATCATGTGCGCCTGCGCTACAACAATGAAGACAGCCAATACTTCCCGCGCCGCGGTATGAGAGCCGAGGCTCGCTATGAGTATTATACCGACAATCTGGCCCAGTGGAAGGGGCACATCGGTTTCAGCAGTCTCATGGCCATGTATCAGGTGACACTGCCCATCACAGCTACCACCCACCTGCGTCCCCGAGTGCAGGGCCGGTTGCTCTTTGGCAAAGACCTGCCCGTGATGAAGCACAATGCTGTGGGCGGAACCACCTTTGGCAAATTCTTCTCGCACCAGCTGCCCATGGCAGGATTGGGGCACTTCGAGTATCTCGACAACAACTTCGTGAGTGCGTCGCTCAGGTTGCAGCAGCGCATCGTGGGTCCTCACTACATTCTGCTCGATGGCAGCGTGGCCGAGCACAACGATGAAATCAGCGACATATTCAAGCGCAAAGTCTTGTGGGGCCTGCAACTGGCCTATTACTACAATAGCGCCGTACTGGGTCCTCTCGGTGCTTCGATTGGCTGGAACAGTTACACCCACCGCGTGAACGTCTATGTCTCACTAGGCTTCGACTTCTAAAGTAAACTGATTAATACGGATTATTTCCACAGTGAGGCGTCATCCATTTGTCGCCTCACTACTTTTCAAGAAAGTGCAGTTATGCATTAACTTCTAGAGGTTGGCAAAGAACTATCAAGCTTGGTCGGTACTTGGTCGGTACTTGGTCGGTGGTTCCAATAATCATTTGACGATTACTGAGTTGCCATTGCTCACCTAAAAGCAGGTTGCAGAAAAACCGCTCAAGAAAAACAGGCTCATAATCGACCTGGGCACTCTTGTAATTGGTGAAAGTCTCACTTGAACATTCAAAGTTACGAAAAATTCTATTAGCAACGAAAGTTTTGCTCCAAAAAGATTTTTTTGATAGAAGATGAGTGTGAGATTTAGAGGAGGAAGAAGAGGGAGACGCCGACCACCGAGATGAGGGCGCCGATGACGCTCTTGAGGGTGATGGGCTGCTTGAAGATCCACCAGGCGGGCAGGATGATGATGATGGGCGTGAGTGCCATGAGGGTGCTGGCGATGCCGGCGCTGGTGTACTGCACGGCAAGCAGCGAGCAACCTACACCCACAAAGGGGCCAAAGATGGTGGTGAGGGTGGCAGCAGCCATGCTCGTACGGTCGGTCAGGTTCTTGCCCAGCGACTTATATCCCTCCTTGAATCTCATGAGAATGAGAAAACCTATGATTCCCGCCACGCAGCGGAAAAAGTTAGCAAAGAAAGGCAGCAACCAGGGCGCCGAGGGCGTTGTCATAGAGGCCTCGTAATGATCCATACCAATCTTGCTGAGCACAAGTCCCACACCCTGACACACGGCAGCACCAATGGCAAAGAGTACGCCATTGAGGGGCAGTTTCAGGGTGACTTTGTGATGCGTGTCGCCTCGTCCGAGCACAGAGATGGCGATGCCCACAAGGGTGACAGCCATGGCAATGATGGCAGTAGGCCTGATGCTCTGGCCCAGGGTGAACCACGCCATAATGGCAGCGGTGCTGGGGGCGAGGGTCATGAACAGTTGGCCGAACTTGGACCCGATGATGATGTAGCACTGGAAAAGGCAGAAATCGCCAATCACGTAGCCTACGATGCCTGAGAGTATCATCCAGCCATAGGCTTCGGTGCTGGCCTTGGCAGGTAGCGGACTGCCCGTCATGACCCAGAACAGGATAGCCGAAAAGATGAGAGCAATGCCCATGCGCATCACATTGAGCGTGAGATTGCCCATGCGCTTGCTACCAAACTCGCTCAGCAGTGCTGTTGCGGTCCACGAGAAGGCCACGCCGATGGATATGAGTTCACCTAAATATTGCATAAGAATGGGTGCAAAGTTAGTGTAAATATTTGGTTTTGCGCTCGGTTTGTGCTATCTTTGCGAAAAAAGAACTAAAACCAATGATGATTATGAAAAGAACTATCAAGAACCTGTTGCCACTCATGCTGGTGGTGTTAGTGAGTGTTATGGCCGCTTTCACAGCCGATGCCGCGCGCCGCACAACCAAGAAACCCACCAAGGTATATTACCTGGTGTGCGGCAGTTATTCAAGCCTTGAGAAAGCCAAGGAGGCCTCGGAGTTCATGTCGGATGTGCTGTACTATCCTGTTTACAAGACTACGGTGAAAGGCAAGACCGTGTATCGCCTGTGCTGTGAATGTTACTATTCCAAAAAGAAAGCTCAGGCTCGCGCCCGTGAGCTGATGGGGATGAATTTCAGCGACAGCATTTGGGTGTGGGAGAGCAACGGCCTGGCCAACTGCGTGT
>JAEEVB010000123.1 GCA_016287065.1 Muribaculaceae bacterium | reverse complement strand
CCATTCTATGCAAACAACAAGGACTCGGGACCAATTACCTGTAGTCTCTTTTTGAATTAACATATTATTAACTTTTCCCGAGTCAACTTTTTTCAGGACGATACAGCGTAACTAGAACATCTAGAACGGCTAGATCGGCTAGAACATCTAGCCCATCTAGAACCTTTAACTGATAACTGAAAACTTTTCTCAAATTTCCCGCTTTTCCCATCATTCCCTTTTGCTCCACTCTTCCCCTCCATCCCCAAAAAAACCGGTGTTAAGTGGGGTTTTGGCTACAGAAAATAGCAGTTTATGCATTTTTATATTTTTTTGTATATTTTCTTTTCATGGTGACAATTATTTTTCCTAACTTTGTGCCCCTGAAAGCATCACTCACTCGATTGAATGATGCCCAACAACTTAACATTGGCTAAAATTCATCAGTGATTCATATTAAAAAACCATTATAGAAACACATTAATTATTTTATGGAAATCCCATTTGCCGAATCTTGGAAGATCAAAATGATTGAGCCCCTTAGAAAAAGCACACGCGAACAGCGCGAGCAATGGCTCAAAGAAGCTCACTACAACGTATTCATGCTGAAAGCCGAACAAGTTTATATCGACTGCCTCACCGACTCTGGCACGGGCGCTATGAGCGACCGCCAGTGGGCCGAGCTGATGCTTGGCGACGAGAGTTATGCCGGTGCCACCTCGTTCTACAAATTCGAGGCTATGGTGCAGAAGATTTTCGGTTTCAAGTACGTCATACCTACCCATCAGGGCCGCGCCGCCGAGAACGTGCTGTTCTCTTACCTCGTGAAGGAAGGTAACGTGATTCCCGGTAACGCACACTTCGACACCACCAAGGGCCACATCGAGAGCCGCAAAGCCAAGGCTATCGACGTGACTTGCGACGAAGCCCGCGACACCCAGCTCGAGGTTCCCTTCAAGGGCAACGTATCGCTCGAGAAACTGGAGAAGGTGCTCGAGGAGAACAAGGGCAATGTGCCCTTCATGGTGCTCACCGTGACCAACAACACTGTGGGTGGCCAGCCCGTGTCGATGAAGAACATTCGCGAGACCTGCGAACTGTGCCACAAGTACGGCGTGCCCGTGGTGATGGACAGCGCTCGCTTTGCCGAGAACTCCTACTTCATCAAGATGCGCGAGGAAGGCTATGCCGACAAGACCATCAAGGAGATTGCCCGCGAGATGTACACCTATGTTGATGCCATGACCATGAGCGCCAAGAAAGACGGCGTTGTGAACATGGGTGGTTTCATCGCAACTAACAACAAGGACTGGTATGAGGGTGCCAAGCTGTTCTGCATCCCCTTCGAGGGCTTCATTACCTACGGTGGCATGAATGGCCGTGACCTGAACGCTCTGGCTCAGGGTCTTGACGAGAACACCGAGTTTGACATGCTCGAGACCCGCATTCACCAGGTGCAGTACCTGGCAAGCCTGCTCGACGAGTATGGCATCCCCTATCAGCGTCCTGTGGGCGGCCACGCTCTGTTTATCGACGCCGACAAAGTGCTGTGCAACGTGCCTAAGGAAGAATTCCCCGCTCAGACGCTCACCTGCGAGCTCTATCTGGAAGCTGGCATCCGTGGCTGCGAAATTGGCTACATCCTGGCCGACCGCGACCCCGTGACCCGCGAGAACCGCTTTGGCGGTCTGGACCTGCTGCGTCTGTGCATCGCTCGCCGTGTGTACACCGACAACCACATGAAGGTGATTGCTGCTGCGCTCAAGAACGTGTATGACCGTCGCAACGAGATTACCCGTGGTGTGGCTATCGAGTGGGAAGCTCCCTTGATGCGCCACTTCACCGTGCAACTCAAGCGCCTCCAATAATAGAGGCCACAAGAAGAATTAGTTTCTTTTCATAATAGCATTTTTGAGGTTTTGAGGCTCTTCATTGAGCCTCACCACACACGCACAGGAGGTTTTTGCCTCCTGTGTGCTGTTTTTGATAACGCGCAGCACCGTGCCCCCCCCAAAAAAAGGCATGCCACGGCACAGTGCACCGCCAAGGGTAGTGAAATAATCGCATCAAATATTTGCACGATTCAAGAAATTGTTTTAACTTTGTAATCGTTTCAAACTTGTAATTACTTCAATTTGTGGAAAAAGCAGCGCAACATCTTGTGAATCACGGCATCAGACCCTCAGTGCAGCGTGTGGCCATCATGGAATATCTCATGAAGCACCACACGCACCCTACAGTCGATACCATCTATCACGACCTGCTTGCCACCATGCCCACGCTGTCGCGCACCACGGTGTACAACACGCTGGAGCTGCTACACTCGCACAATGCCGTGCAGGCGCTCACCATCGACAGCCGCAACGTGCACTACGACGGCATGATGTCGCCCCACGCCCACTTCATGTGCCGCTGCTGCGGTCGCATCATCGACCTGCCCATGCACAGCGACCTGCCAGCCAACCCGCTGCCGCAACATGTGAGCCGGGTGGAGCAGATTCAGCTCAACTACAGCGGCGTGTGCGACGAGTGTAACGAAAACAATTGTTAATCAACCAATAAACCAATTTTATTAACTTTCAAAATCAACTGCTATTATGAAAAAATGGAAATGCGTAGTGTGCGGATACATCCATGAAGGTGATACTCCGCCCGAAGAATGCCCCTTGTGCGGCGTTGGCCCCGACCAGTTTGAAGAAACTGACGAATAACCTACTTTTATCAAATAATTAATTTACTAACTCACTTAACAAAACCGATTTTACTACTATGGCTAAAAAATGGATATGCACCGTTTGCGGTTATGTTCACGAAGGCGACACTCCTCCCGAAAAATGCCCAC
This sequence comes from Muribaculaceae bacterium, assembly GCA_016287065.1. Taxonomy (GTDB): domain Bacteria; phylum Bacteroidota; class Bacteroidia; order Bacteroidales; family Muribaculaceae; genus Sodaliphilus. The sequence goes on along the minus strand of JAEEVB010000123.1, from coordinate 4,341 downwards.
AGTGCAAACAACCCGCTGAGAAATTCAAAGAAGTACAGGAAGACGAGAAACTCAACTTCGTGGCAGAGCATGTGATTGGCGTTGCCAAGGGTGTTGACCCCGAAATTCTGGCAGGCCTCAAGGCTCACTTTGAGGGTGAGTGCAGCGAGGTGGGCATGTATCTGGCCATGAGCCGTCAGGCCGACCGTGAGGGTTATCCCGAAGTGGCCGATGCCTTCAAGCGCTATGCATGGGAAGAGGCTGAGCACGCCGCCAAGTTTGCCGAACTGCTCGGTGAAGTGGTGTGGGACACCAAGACTAACCTTGAGAAGCGCATGATGGCCGAAGCTGGCGCTTGCGAAGACAAGTTCCGCATTGCCAAGCTGGCTAAGCAGCAGAACCTCGACGCCATCCACGACACTGTGCACGAGATGGCCCGCGACGAAGCTCGTCACGGACAGGGATTTGAAGGCCTTTACAACCGTTTCTTCAAAAAATAATGCCGTTATGAAGGAATTAAAAGGAACCAAGACCGAGAAGAATCTGCTCGAGGCATTTGCCGGCGAGTCGATGGCACGCAACAAATACTCCTATTGGGCTTCGAAGGCTAAAAAAGATGGTTATCAGCAAATTGCAGCCATCTTTGAAGAGACGGCCGACAACGAGAAGGAGCACGCCAAGATGTGGTTCAAACTGCTCGAGGGCGGTGGCATCAAATCTACTCCCGAGAACCTGACTGCTGCTGCCAATGGCGAGAACTTTGAGTGGACCGACATGTATGCCCGCATGGCTCGCGAGGCCCGCGAAGAGGGTTTCGAGGAGATTGCCGTGAAATTTGAGGGCGTAGCCGAGGTGGAGCGTCGCCACGAAGAGCGCTACCGCAAGCTGCTCAAGAACATTGAGGACAAGGTGGTGTTCTCGCGTGACAACGAGTGCATCTGGCAGTGCCGCAACTGCGGTCACATCGTGGTGGGCAAGCAGGCTCCCGAGGTGTGCCCCGTGTGCGACCATCCTCAGGCTTACTTCCAGCTCAAGCCCGAGAACTATTGATCCTGCTTTGCAGGAGTTTAGGGTTGAGTGTTTAGAGAGGCACTGAGAGCTCCAAGAACTCTGAAAACCCTAAATGAGATTAAAAAACCGACTGTGGGATTTCTGCAGTCGGTTTCTTGTCTTTTACTCTGTCGCCCCCAATGGCGCTACCGCAGCGTCACAGTCATTATTGTGCAGCGATTGCAGTGAACACCTTTTCACGACTTGTTGCTTGACTTTCTCACATCTTATCACTATCTTTGCCATCAAGAATCGTAGCCTTTATGCTACTCATTAGTTTCCCAAAAAACTATATTGATTAAAGTATAACTTTTGCCAATTCCTATGTAATTAACCAACTAAAAAAATGAAAAACGAACAAACACATCCCAATCTTGTGGTAATGCTCACATGGCACGACTACACCGTGGAGAACGCTGCTCAGGTGTTTGAGCAGTGCAAAGCATCGAAAGCACAATACTGGGGTTTCAAGGAACATCCACTACCGCTGGACCAGATGAAAAAGATATATGAAAGCATGAAACAATGCGGCAAGACCACATTCCTCGAAGTGGTATCATATAGCGAGGAAGAAGGACTGGCAGGCGCTGAAATGGCTGCTGCCTGCGGGTGTGAAGTGCTGATGGGGACCAAATTCTATGATTCCATCAACGATTACTGTCGCAAGCATGCTATCAAATACATGCCCTTTGTGGGAGAAGTAACTGGCCGCCCGTCGGTGCTCGAAGGCACTATCGAGGGCATGATAGCCGAGGCACGCTCCTACATTGAGCGGGGAGCTTACGGCATCGACCTGCTGGGATACAGATATACAGGAGATGCCAACGCCCTGAACCAGGCAATTGTCGCAGGGGTCAACGCGCCTGTGTGCATAGCCGGCAGCATCGACAGCTTTGAGCGGCTCGACGAGGTGCGCAAAGCAGCACCCTGGGCATTCACTATAGGTGGCGCATTCTTCGAGAACAAGTTTGGCGGCACATTTGCCGAGCAGGTCGATATTGTTTGTGACTACATATCAAGGTAAAAGACGAAAATATATATGTTTGGTATCTTCTATCCAAGTTATTATGTTGAGGATGTCTTCTCGATCGATTATGAGAAGCTCATGACAATGGGATACAAAGCGCTGATAATCGATATCGACAACACGCTTGTGCCTCATGGAGCCGACTCAACTAATGCTGTCGATGAACTTTTCACTAAGTTCAATGACCTGGGATTGAAGACACTGCTGCTGAGCAACAACAATCAGGCCCGCATCGAGCGCTTCAAGAAGAATTTTCACACGCTCTACATCGAAGAAGCCGGCAAACCTCACCCTCAGTGCTACCGCATGGCCGTTAAGATGCTCGAAGTAAAACCCAACGAGGTGATGGTTGTCGGGGATCAGCTCTTCACTGATATCTTGGGTGCCAATCGTGCTGGACTTGAGAGCATTCTGGTCAAATACATTGGCTACTACAAGAAAGAGAAGAAAGGCATTCGGCGTCATCTCGAGAAGGTGCTGCTGTGGTTCTACGGGCACAGCCGCTGCTACAGAAAAAGGCAAAACATTACCATTGATAATTAGAATCATTATTCCCAATAATTATGGAGAAGAGACGAAAATTGTTCTGCGAGATAAGTCCTGCCACTTATGCTATCGCGCTTAAGAAACAAATCATCACACGGCACCTCAAGAACTGGTTGGGGAATGAGAGATTTGCAAAGCACTTACAATCAGAGCCTCTGCCGGTAGTGATCTATAGCAGCAGCAACAACATGATTAAGCGCGGACCTGGTATTGACCCTCAGCTGCAACTCAACAAAGCCGACAACATTCGTTTGGCTTGCAGTCGCATGAACGGGCTGATTATCAACCCTGATGAAACGTTCTCGTTCTGGAAATTAGTGGGGAAAACATCTATCAAGAACGGGTTTGCCCCGGGGCGAGTTATTGTGAATGGCAAACTGGTGGCAGGTGTGGGAGGTGGATTATGTAATCTAGCCAACACCATCAACCTGCTAGTGATGCACAGCCCGCTCACCATCACCGAACTCCACCACCACAGCGACGCCCTCGCTCCCGACCCCAATGGCAAGCGCGTGCCCTACAGTGCCGGCACCTCGGTGAACTACAACTTTGTGGACTACCGGTTCCGCAACGACACAGGCCAACCCGTGCAGCTATGCGCGTGGTGCGACAACGACGACCTGCACACCGAATTGCGCACGACTCAGGAATTCCCCACCACCTACCGACTGGTCGAAGAAGGGCATCACTTCCATAAGGAGGAAAACGGCAACTATTATCGCATCTCAAAGATTTACCGCGAGACTATAGACCGAACTACGGGAGAAATCGTCTCTCGCCAGTTGCAATGGGACAACCACTCAAAAGTGATGTTCGACCCATCACTCATTCCTGAAGATCAAATTCGTTAAACCCAAATCGGTCATTAGGCCGAAAATGTTGCTCTGACGTAAATCCTAATGACCGAATTGAGTTAAATGCTGCTGACTCGCGCCTATTTCAGGTAGTCGTCGAAGTAGCGGGTGATGCGCTCATGCAGGTGCACGCTCTGGTGTCCGCGCATGTTGTGACCCTGGCCGGGATAGACATAGAAGTCGGGCTGTGTGCCAGCGGCAATGCACGCCTTGAGGAACGAGTAGGCATGCTGTGGCACCACAGTGGGGTCGTTCAGACCGATGATAATCTGCAGCCTTCCCTTCAGGTCCTTAGCCTTGGGAATGAGGCTGGTGAGTTCGTAGCCCTCGGGATTGGTCTGTGGGGTATCCATATAGCGCTCGCCATACATCACCTCGTACCACTTCCAGTCGATGACCGGTCCGCCAGCCACGCCCACCTTGAACACATCGGGGTAGTTGGTCATGAGGCTGATGGTCATGAAACCGCCAAAACTCCAGCCATGCACACCCAGACGCGTTGTGTCGACATAGGGCAACGATTGCAGGTACTTGACGCCCTGCATCTGGTCGGCCATCTCGACCTGGCCCAACTGACGGAATGTGGCCTGCTCGAAGTCACGGCCGCGATTCTCGCTGCCGCGGTTGTCGAGGATGAACAGGATGTAGCCACGCTGCGCCATGTAGGTCTCCCAACTGCGGCTGCGATAGTGCCAGCCAGCATCCACATTGTGGGCGTGCGGTCCGCCGTAGACATAGACCACTGTGGGGTACTTCTTGGCAGGGTCGAAGTCGGCAGGTTTCACCATGCGGTAGTAGAGCGGCGTGGTGCCGTCGGCAGCGGTGAGGGTGCCGCACTCATAGGTGGGCACGGTGTAGCCCTGCCATGGGTCGGGAGCGGTGAAG
>JAEEVB010000122.1 GCA_016287065.1 Muribaculaceae bacterium | reverse complement strand
GGAAATCACACCCGCCCGCATCAGTCCCGAACTCACCGCCGCCCTGCAGGCCGAGACCAGCCGCATCTACGACATTCTGCACTGCAACGGCATCATTCGCATCGACTACATCATCACCAAGAACCCCGATGGCAGCGACTGCATCAACATGCTCGAAGTGAACACCACCCCCGGCATGACGGCCACCAGCTTCATCCCGCAGCAGGTGCGCGCCGCCGGCCTCGAGATGCGTGATGTGCTCACCGACATCGTCGAGAACCAGTTCTGATCCCCCACAATTTCATTCTCTTATTATGGTTAAACGACAAGCATTACAGATTTTTCAAGATAAAAAAGTCCGTGCTGTCTGGGATGACCAACAGGAGAAATGGTATTTCTCAGTCGTTGATGTCTGCGGAGCTTTAACCGATAGTGCTGACTATCAAACAGCACGAAATTATTGGAAAGTACTTAAAAACCGGTTAAAAAAAAAGGAAATGAAACGGTTACAAATTGTAACCGGTTGAAATTGCGAGCGGCCGATGGCAAAATGCGAATGACAGATGTTGCTGATACTGAGCAACTTTTCCGTCTTATTCAATCAATACCCTCACCCAAGGCTGAACCATTTAAGCAGTGGATGGCACAAGTGGCCAGCCAACGCATAGACCAACTTCAAGATCCCGAACTATCGATCGAACAAGCTATCGTTGACTACCGCAAACTTGGGTACTCTGAGAATTGGATTAATCAACGCATCAAGTCTATAGAAGTGCGCAAAGCTCTCACCGACGAGTGGCATCGCACTGGAGTTGAAAAGGGCCAACAATACGCGATTCTTACTGATATTATCACAAAGGCATGGAGTGGACTCACCACAAAGCAATATAAACATCACAAAGGATTACAGAAAGAGAACCTGCGTGACAATATGACTAATATTGAGATTACTCTAAATATGCTTGCTGAGGCATCGGCCACCGAATTATCAATACAACGAGATCCCAAAGGATTTATAGGACAAAGCAAAGTGGCTCGCGATGGAGGAAGTGTTGCAAAAGCTGCTCGTGACAAACTTGAATCACAGCTTGGTAAATCGGTCATTTCTTCTGCTAAGGCCAGTGACTATCTCATTCCTCCTGAAGAAGACGGCCCTAAACAGATTCCTTAGAATCATTTATATAGCATCAAAAAAACAAGGCAACGGATTGATATACAATCTGTTGCCTTTAATTGTCGGGGTGAGAGGATTCGAACTTCCGACCTCCACGTCCCGAACGTGGCGCGCTAACCAACTGCGCTACACCCCGAACATTTTTCGCTTTTGCGACTGCAAAGATACAAAATAATTGACAAACACCAACACACAACCCCATTTTTTCAGTTTTTGGCTCAATTATCAGACATGGTTCTTCTAGCAAGGATATTGAAGGGCCGCTGAGTGAAGTGGTTATTTTTGCCACAAGGGTTGATTAATTGATTGGCAGACTTGCTAAAAACGAAAAAATCCTTATCTTTGCAATCATACTGAAGTTGACAAATAGTTTATTCACCCACATTAAAAATATTGATCAATGAAAAAACTGACACTCTTATTGGTTGCTATATTGGCAATCTTTACCGTAAATGCGCAGCAAAAAGGCTATGTGTGCACTGGCAATCATGTGAACATTCGCACTGGAGCAGGCATCAAATACCCCGTTATGGATAATGGCGCCGGCCACAAACGGCAGATGTCAAAAGGCGATGTCGTGTTGGATCGTGGGCAGAAGAAGAATGGATTCTGTCTCATCAACGGACCACAGGAATGGGGCGGTGACGAAAGAGACGGCTGGGTATCACAGAAATATTTGCGCCCAGTTAAGGTTTGCCCCACATGTGGAGGAACAAAAAACGAAAACATAGGAGAGATTGACATCGATCTCATCACTTGCCGCAAGTGCAAAGGCAAAGGCTACCTAAAATAGCCATCCCCCAATAACAAATCCCCCGCCTTTTGGCTGTGATTAGTTGGTGGAGGGCTGGGGACGGACCCAGGTGTTGATTTTGCGGACTTCTATCCACACGAGGATGGCGGCCACGAGGGTGGCAAACATGTCGCTGATAGGGAAGGAGAGCCACACGCCGTTGAGTTGCCACAACGAGGGCAGAGTGAACAGCAGAGGCAGCAGGAAGATGACCTGGCGCGTGAGGCTCATGAAAATGGACTTCCCTGCCGCGCCTATCGATTGGAAGAAATTAGTGGCGACAATCTGGAATCCTACTGCCCAGAACATCCAGATGGTGAGGTGCAGGGCGTTTATGGTCTCGCGAATGAGGGGGCCATCGGTGGTAAACATGCGCGCAATCAGGCCCGGCGCCACCTCGCAGGTAATACTGCCCAAGGCACAAATGAGTGTGCACACGCCCACCGAGAGCCAGAAGGCACGCTTGAGGCGATGATAGCGTCGAGCACCATAGTTATAGCCCACAATGGGCTGCATGCCTTGACAGACACCAATCACAAAAGTTACCAGCAAACCCGTGACCGAAGTAAAGATGCTAATGGCCGCCACGGCCGCATCGCCACCATAGTCGAACACCTTGTGGTTGATGACTGCATTAATCACGCAACCGGCCGTGTTCACGATACACGGGGCGGCACCAATGGCAAAGATGGGAATCAACACATCGGCCCGCAGGCGATAGGTGCCCGGGGTGAAGTGAATGAGACTCTTCTTGTTGAAGAAGTGCGCCATGACAAACACCATCGAAGTGCCCATAGCAATATCGGTGGCAATGGCAGCACCCTTGATACCCCAACCAAACCAGAAGATGAATATGGGCGCCAATATGATATTCAGGCCCGCACCAATGAACATGGTGATCATGGCCTTGGTGGGATAGCCCGTGGCACGCATCACATTATTATAAGAATAGGTGAGGTTGTTGAACAAGAGACCTGGAAGAATCCATAACATGAAGTCGCGCGCATAAGGCAACGACACATCGCTCGCCCCGAACAGGCGCAGGATGGGGTCCATGAAAATGCCGAACATGGCTATGTAGAAGGTGCCGAACACCAGCGTCATCACGATGCTGTTGCCCAGTATGTGCTCGGCCATGCGCTTGTGGCCCCTACCCAGCACGATAGAGATGCGCGAAGCTGCACCCACTCCCACCAGCACACCAAATGCAGCACTCACATTCATCACCGGGAAGGTGATAGCAAGGCCGGCAATGGCATCAGGACCCACGCCCTGACCGATGAAGATGCGGTCGATGATGTTGTAGAGCGACATCACCACAATGCCCACCACGGCAGGCACGCTGTATTTCCACAGCAGGCGTCCCACAGGGGCATTGGCAAGTTCATTCAGTCGTTCAGCTTGGCTCATTCTTGACTTTGCTTTTTGAAAAATCGGGGCAAAGTTACTACTTATTATTCACATGGAAAACAGTTCACACATAAAAGAAAGAATGAGGCCCTGCATGCAGGACCTCACGCTCTTGATATTGTGTGAATATTTGTGCCTTGAAGTGCGGCCTTAGCGGCGCAGTTTCTCTTGCAAGGCAGCACTTGCTTCCTCATAGCCGGGCTTGCTGAGCAAAGCAAACATATTCTTCTTGTAGGCTTCCACGCCGGGCTGGTCAAAGGGATTCACGCCCAGCATATAGCCGCTCACGCCACAGGCCTTCTCAAAGAAGTAGAGCAGCATGCCCAGGTAACGCTCGGTGAGTGCGGGCACGGTGATGAGCAGGTTAGGCACGCCACCGTCGACATGAGCCAGGCGAGTGCCGAGTTCGGCCATCTTGTTCACATAGTCCACATCCTTGCCAGCAATGTAGTTGAGTCCGTCAAGGTCGGCCTCATCGTGCGGGATAATCACGCGGTTCTGCTGTTCGCCTACCGATATGACGGTCTCGAAGATGGTGCGCTCGCCATCCTGAATCCACTGACCCATCGAGTGCAGGTCGGTCGAGAAGTCGACGGCTGCAGGGAAGATGCCTTTGCCGCCCTTACCCTCGCTCTCGCCATAGAGCTGTTTCCACCACTCGGCCAGGTAATGCAGCTTGGGATTGAAGTTGACCAGCAACTCAATCTTCTTGCCCGCGCGATACAGGGCATTGCGTGTGGCGGCATAGGTGAGAATGGCGCAGTTGCAGCCTTGCTCTACCTCTACAGCGCCTGCCACGAGTTCCTTGATGTCGAAGCCCGCGATGGCAATGGGCAGCAGGCCCACTGGCGTGAGCACCGAGAAACGGCCGCCCACATTGTCGGGAATCACATAGGTCTTGTAGCCCTCTTGAGTTGCGAGGTTGCGCAAAGCACCCTTGCGGGCATCGGTGATAGCCACGATGCGCTTCGAGGCAATGGCCTTGCCCACCTGCTTCTCGAGCAGGTCCTTGAGCAGACGGAAGGCGATGGCAGGCTCGGTGGTAGTTCCCGACTTGGAAATTACCACGATACCAAAGCGGCGGTCGGTGAGCAGCGTCATCAGGTCGTGCAGGTAGTCCTCGCCTATGTTATTGCCGGCAAAGAGCACCTTGGCCGTGTGGTCGGCCTTATAGGGGGCAAAGCAGTCGCTCAGTGCTTCGATGGCAGCCTTGGCGCCCAGATAACTGCCGCCGATACCCACCACCACAACATACTCGCATGTGGTGCGCAACTTGCTGGCAGTTTCCTCAATGTCGGCGAGTTCCTCGGCGGTGATGCTGCTGGGCAGATGCAACCAACCCAGGAAATCATTGCCAGCTCCATTACCCTTCTCAAGCACCTCAAGCGCCTGTTCGGCTTCGGGCATCATAGCGTTCACTTGCTGCTCGGTGACTTCACCGAAAGCATACTTATTGAAAACTTGAATCGAATTACTCATAGTTCTTATATCGGTTAGATTATTGATGTTTTGTATTTCAAATCTCTTTGGTATAGGCCCTGCGGCGCTTGTGTTGCACCAGGTCGAAGTATTGCCACTGCTTCTGCACATTCTGGTTCGACTCCAGCTCCACATTGGTCTCGGCATACTCATAGCCATGAGCGTTGAACACAGGGATGAGGTCGGTAAACAGCAGTGCATTCACGCCCTTGCTCTGGTACTCGGGCTTGATGGCCACCAGCATCAGGTCCACGATATTGGTCTTGCTATGGATGGCACGAAGCAGGTGATACCAGCCCATGGGCAGATAACGGCCGCGGCACTTGATGAGTGCATTGGAGAGCGAAGGGATGGAAATGCCCACACCCACCAGCACATCGTTGCTGTCGACAATCACACAAATATGGTCGAGGGGCAACATGGGCAGATATTGCTTAATGTAGTGATCAATTTGCTTGTCGGTGAGCGGGCAGTAGCCAAACAGGTCGTCGTAGGCCTCGTTGATGAGGCGGAACAGTGCTTTTCCATAGTTGTCGACCAGTTCCTTACGACTTGTGCATCTCACTGTGCGCAACCCGAAGCGCGACTTCACGATGTCGGCAATGCGCTGCATCTTTTCAGGAATCTCCTTGGGCACATTAATCTTGAACTCAATCCAGTCGGCATCTTTGGCAAACCCCAGTCGCTCAAAATGCTGGTGGTAATAGGGATAATTATAGATTGTGGCCTGCGTGCCCAGTTCGTCGAATCCCTCCACAAGGCAGCCTTCGGGATCCATGTCGGTGAATCCCAGCGGTCCTGTGAGCGTGTTCATGCCTTTGCCCTTGGCCCACTGCACCACGGCGTCGATCAGCGCATCCACCACCTCGTTGTCGTCGATAAAGTCGATATAGCCAAAGCGGCCTTCTTGTTTGCCGGTGCGTTCGTTCACCACACGGTTGATGATGCCGGCAATGCGGCCCACAGGCTTCCCGTCGCGGTAGGCCATGTAATAGACGCTCTCGCAAAAGTCGAATGCCGGGTTCTTGTCGGGCAACAGCGTACCCAGTTCGTCACTAATGAGCGCCGGCACATAGCACTTGCTGTCGCGATACAGCTCATCGATGGGGAAATGCACAAACTTGAGCAGTTGTGATTTCACCGGCTTTATTTCTCTAATTTCTACTGACATATAGGATTTGTTTTAGTTGTTCATATCTTAGCCAAAGCGGTTCAGGCACCACAACAACACGAGCAATGCAAGCACTATCACAATGAGCGGAACATAGATGGTGTTGCTCACCCGCTTCTCGAGCTGCAAGAGCAAGTCATCGAGTTCTTCAATCTCGCCATTGATGCATGATTGCGCTATGGCCATGAGCCGCTTGGGGCGTGCCGGAGTGCTGATGAGCGCATTGAGCAGTGCATCGCCATAGGCCTGAATGTCGTCGCGCTCGGTAGCCGTGCCTCCAACCGCAGGAATCACCGTCACGCTTTTCATGTCGTCGCTGAACACGAACGACTTGTCGGTGAGCAAACCCGCATCGTTGCTATAGCCTTCACGCAACTGCTCTATTGCCTCGACGGCAGGCTGCTGCATCAGTGCCATGACCCGCGGGGTCACTTTCTTTGCGGCGATGAGTTGAGCGAGATTTCGGCTCATCGGTGTTGTTATTCTTCGCGTTTCACCTCTGCAGGCTTGCTATTGTCGCTGGCATCGCCGCCACGCTTCTTGATGGTGTGGTTCACCAGGTCGTATTGCAGTCGGCCGCCATTGGCGGTGCGAATGTTCAGGATGCCTTTCTCCGAGTTCTCAAAACCAATCTGCGTGGCCTTGCTGCCGCCTGCATAAACCACAAAGTTGGCATCGGTCGACTTGTTGAAAGCATACACCACACCGTTCTTGCCCAAGAACACCACATAACCAGGACTATTGATTTTGCTCTGGAAATCCTCGGCCTTGAACAGCGGCGTGCTCTTGTCGTAACTGGTCACAGCAGTGTGCACCTCTTCACCGCTCTCAAGCGCCTCAAGAGCGCCGGCATTGTCGTGCAGCCAGCGGCGGTCGGCATTAGCGGGGCCTTCCAGTTCCTTCTTGGCGGCTTCTTCCTCGGCAGCCTCCTTCTCGGCATCGAGTTCCTCCTTGGTGGGGATATGCAAGTAGCCAATGCCCTGAGCATACTCCTTGATGCGGGAGTCAAGAATGCCGTTGGTGGCATTGGTGTTGCGACCGATAATTTGACGCTGACCATCGCTGGTCACCACAATCTCGCCCTCGTAGTTCACCTTCGAGGCAATGTTGCCCGTTTCCACATACACCAGCCCGATGGTCACGATACCGTTGCCATTCATGCTGTGAGGCAGGTTCAGGAAGGCGTAGCAGAAGTATTG
>JAEEVB010000121.1 GCA_016287065.1 Muribaculaceae bacterium | reverse complement strand
GTACTTTGAATAGCCATTAAAACCATAAATTAAAAATATGCTGTTTTATAAATTTCTTGTCTGTGAACAACAACAAATAACTCAAACACCTTACTGACAGGCACTCAAGTCCCTTTCCAGAACCCGAGCACGGTAAGGCGCTGGTTTTTGTTCTGCAAATATAATAATTATTTTAAATTTAATAAAATCATTTTTAATGAATTTATCAACATCCACACATCTGTCATGAGCTTTAATTTAGTTTCGAGCATAATAACATCATGGCGACACACAATTCGGTGCCGCCATGCATCTATTTTCAGTTTTCAGTTATCAGTGTTCTAAAAAGGCTCATATAGAGGCCATAATCGCCTATAGCGACACCCACCCCTAAAGCCTAAACTCTCAACTGGGCGACAAAATGCTGCTACTTCTCGATATCATCGTGCTTGTTGTTGAGCTCATATATGCCTATTTGCTGCGCGACATTCTGGTGTCTCGTACCCACAACGCATAGTCGACTTCAAAACAACTAAGGCCGATAGACTGCTATTTACTATTCTACTACTCTACTGCTCTACTACTCGGGAATTAACTGATTCCCAAGATAATGTTAATCAAAGCAGTCACATCGCTCACATTCACCTTGTTGTCGCTGTTCACATCGGCACGGGCCTGGTCCACAGGAGTAATGCCCAGAATCATGTTAATCAAAGCAGTCACATCGCTCACATTCACCCTGCCGTCGCCATTCACATCGCCACGAATAGCGGGGGGCGTGTCGCTCATCTCCTCCCATTTATAGTTTGCGAATTGATAAAAATGGATTTTCTTGGCTTTTGCTTGTGCCACTTGCTGATAGGTGGGCGGCTCGTTGTTCTCCATAGCCGAAGGATAGTAGCAATACACATCAAGCCTGGTGTTTACCGCTGGCGCATTGGCAATGAACTCGTCCCAACCATCGCTCTTGATCTTGTTCCAATAGCAATATAACAAGGTCAATTTAGAGTTTTGAGAAAGATTCAAAGTCGTGAGTTTATTCTGGTAGCAATACAGGTGCTGAATGTTTGTGAACCCCTCAATTCCCGTTAAGTCAGAGATGTTACAGTTTTTAATATCAAATCCGTTGATTTTGGCATTTTCGCTATCATAAATCACGGCATCATAGCCTTCGCCTGTGCTATAAAGGTAGGTTCGGAATGCATCGTCGGGGAAATGATCGTAATCGATGGGCCAAAAGTCCTCCATCGCATTGAGTTTGTATGTTTGGTCTTCATGCTTCACGATGAAGTCATAACCTTTGTTCAGCAAGAAACCCAGCTGAGAGCGGGTCGGGAGCGGATTGTGCTCAGCCGCTACAGTATTGAAACCCTCAAAAATAGCCTCCTTGCCACTTGGCGCCCAGAGGGGAAGGGAATTAAACAATATTCCCCACTGTATTCCCACCGGATTGTCGTAACACTTCAAGTGATAGAACTCTTTAGACCCCAATGGCAGTTTTTTTGTTCTTCCGCCCTGGTCACACAGCCGGCGAAAGCAAGTGAAATATCTAATGCCGGTCCAGTCTTCTACACGCTTCAAGCTTTCATTGCCCGATGTTTCAATATTGATTGTGCGACGCTCAAAAATCTCGTAGGTTTCCAGACTTGTACCGTATTTACCTGTTAACCAGGTTCTAAAGGTTGCATCTGGAAAGTTTGTCTCATCGATAGCAATACGCTGACTTATGACGATGTCCTTGCCTGGCAGGGGCTGGTCCGATGAGTCGACAAAGGTGAGTTTGCTCGTGCTGAAGGTAGCCGTACCACTATAGGAGAAACCAGTGAGACTGCTGATGGAATTGTTGTAACCCACTATCAGATTCGACAAGTTTGTTATGTGTAATGAATTCACACCACTAACGGCATAAGCCGTCTCGCTGCCAGTGCGGAACAACAATGCCGAACCATCACAGTTCACTCTGGAAAAACGCGTGAGAGCACTCCCGTTGGCACTGCGAATAAACATCCGTGAGTGGTGAAACACTATAGACTCGTCGGTTGTGGAACTTGCCGAGATGGCAGGGTTGGAGTTCCCTGTGAGGTTCATCACAAATGTGGCATGGTCAAAAGTGACAGTGGCGCCATTGGTGGCATAGAGGCAATTGGCATCACCATCACTGCCATAAACATTTGCCTGAATCAGTTCTGAGCAGGTGAAGGTAGTACTTGCATTAAGCCTTATAGGTGCGCATGTGGTGGAGCTGAGGTAACTGTTGGCCCCTTCAAACAAAACGGTCAACCCTTCGCACTCCTCGTTGAAGATGCAACGGTTGTCGTTGCCAGTGCGTTCAATCTTCACATTATTAAGCGTAACAACATTTGTTTCAGGATCATAGCTCACCGAGTAGGGTTTATCGGTATCGTTAGCTTTGATGTTTGACCCTCTCACATTAAAGTAGTTGTCACTATTGACCGCAACACCACCAATTTTAAAACCATAGTAGGTTGCGGCGTGGGCTCCCAGAGCGCCCAGAAATAATAATGTGGCCAGCAAATGTTTCATAACAAAATTCATTATTTTTTTCAAAACAACTTTCAATCTACAAATTTAGTAATATTTCCACAATCAACCAAATAGAAACTAACATCACCATTAAATCACTACAATTAGTGATTGCATAAACATAATTATCTTAATAACTTTGCACCCGTGTTAAAAGGTTTCATTCTAATATTAATAGCAGGTTTGCTGCCGTTACACGCAGCAGCATCTTCAGAGATCTCAGAAGCATCAGAGTCCTCCGAGAACTTTGTAGTCGACACCTTGCCCGATGTCACCCTCGGGGGTGTCACCGTCACAGCCGTGAAACAAGGTCACGACCTGCACAACCAGGCTATCTCGGTCACCAGTTTATCACGCCCCACACTCGAAGCTAACAATATGCTCAGCGCCAAGGCTGTGACCAGTGCCATACCCAATGTGTTCATTCCCGACTACGGCAGCCGCATGACAAGCACAATCTATGTGCGAGGCATCGGGGCTCGCATCGACCAGCCCGCCGTGGGACTCACTATCGACAACATCCCTATCCTGTGCAAGGAGAACTACGACTTCGATTTGCTCGACATTGCCCGGTTCGAGATGCTGCACGGGCCGCAGAGCACCCTCTTCGGCCGCAACACCATGGGCGGCGTGATGAATGTGTTCACCCTCTCGCCATTCAACTACCAGGGCACACGCATCTTGTTCGAAGGCGGTTCACACATGAGTTTCAAGGGCGGACTGAGCCACTATGCAAAGCTAAACAACCAGTTAGCACTCTCGGCAAGTGCCTACTATACCACTACCCATGGCGCCTACACCAATGAGTACAATGGCAAGAAATGCGATTGGGAGCATCAAGGTTCAGGCCGGGTGAAACTGGAATGGATGCCCTCGTCCACGCTCTTTGTGAGCAATGTGTTATCGCTCTCAGTAAGCAGGCAGGGCGGCTATCCCTACCGTTTCCTCGACACGGGAAAAATCAGCTACAACGACACCTGCTTCTACCGCCGCACAGCCATTCTCGACGGTCTCACCATTGTGAAACAGCTAGGCGACATCAGTTTGTCGAGTTTCACCAGTTATCAGTATATCGACGACAACATGACGCTCGACCAAGACTTCACACCGCTGCCCTACTTCACCCTCACACAGGCACGCAAGGAGCATGCTGTGACACAAGACCTGGTGCTGCGTAACACTAACCAGAACCGCTACAACTGGCTCGCAGGCATCTTCGGTTTCTACAGGCGTTACAAGATGCAGGCTCCGGTCACTTTCAAGGATACCGGCATCAGCCAACTCATCGAACAGCACCGCAATCAGGCCATTCCCAGTTATCCCATTCAATGGGACGCTCGCGAGTTTGTGCTGGGCAGCGACTTCACCTGCCCCACCCACGGACTGGCCGCCTATCACCAATCATCACTGCAACTGGGCGACTTCACGCTCACGGCAGGCATCCGACTTGACTACGAACACTCGAGCCTTGACTACCATAGCGAGACACACACCGGGTATCGCACCATTGAGCGTGCAACCCAGTCGGTCTACGCACATGAATCCATCGACATCGACGACGGCGGCCACCTGAGTCGCCACTTCGTGCAGGTACTGCCCAAGTTCTCGGCCACCTATCACATTAACGACCTGAACAATTTGTTTTTCAATATGAGCAAGGGCTACAAAGCCGGTGGGTTTAACACCCAGATGTTTAGCGATGTGTTGCAGCAGCGCCTTATGCGCATGCTGGGTGTCGGTGCCACCTACAGCGTCGACGAGATTGTGGGCTACAAGCCCGAGGTGGCATGGAACTTTGAACTGGGTTCGGCGTTCAGCACCACCGACAAGAAACTTTCGGGGCAAGCCAATGTTTTCTACCTTGATTGCCGCGACCGTCAGCTCACCATCTTCCCCGACGGCACCACCACGGGCCGTGTCATGACCAACGCCGGCAAAACCCGCAGCTGGGGTGCCGAAATCAGGCTCACATTCAACCCGTGGACCCACACCACATTCAGCGCAAGCTATGGCTATACCAACGCCAAATTTGTGAAATATAACGATGGCAAAGCCGATTATAAAGGCAAATTTGTGCCCTACTCGCCCGAGCACACCCTGTGGCTTGAGGCACAGCACACCATCGACATCAATCGTCAGTCGCGCTGGTGCCGCCAACTGCTGCTTGGCGCCAACTTGAGCGGTGCAGGACGCATCTACTGGGACGAGGCCAACTCGCTCTCGCAGCCTTTCTATGCCCTGCTCGGCGCCAATGTCACACTGGTGGCCAAAGACTTCACCCTGCAGCTGTGGGGCACCAACCTCACAGGCACCCGCTACAGCACCTTTCGCTTCGTTTCCATTGGCCACGAGTTCCTGCAGCAAGGCAAGCGCAGAATGCTAGGCGCAACACTAAGAATCAACTTATAACAAACTCATAAATTATTTCAAAAATGAAAAAACTTTTATCTTTCATGGCGCTCGCAGCCATCATGCTCACCTTCACCGCCTGCGGTGATGACGAACCCGACAACAACAGCACGGTAGAAGGTAAAATGAGTAACCTCATCGTGAAGACCATAAGCAATGGTAATCACATCAACATCGCACCTTGCGATATCAATTACAAATTTGTCCCGAAGTCAAGAACCATGAACCTGAGCATCAACAATGTGTCATTTGCACCTCGCATGCCTAAAATAAGCTTTGATGTCAATGGGTTGGATGCTGTCACTAATGACAACAAAGGTTTCTGGTTTTCTGGATATGACATTCAAGTCATGTCTGGCTATACTCTTGATGATATTGATGGCCAGTTCGACAAAGACCTTAACACTCTGGTTTTAACCTACAAAGTAATCGCAGAGCGTGGCCAATATGATGTCATTACTTTCTCGCCCGTCCTCTTCTCAATACTGCCTGATGGCGGTCACGACTATGACAATACCACCGAGCGATTCTACAAATTCAAGTCACAAATCAATGAAGACAATAATTTCACGGCAAGCATTTGCATCGACAACATCCAGTTCGTGCCACAGATGCCCAAACTCGAGGAAATCGTCATTCCGCTCGACGATGCAACCATCGTGCAGACGGCTAACGGCTACACCGCCACGGCAACGACCATCATTCCCCTTTTCAAGCAAGGCGACAAGTATATCCCCTTCCCCGACCGCACCGTGTCCAACCTGAATTATACGCTCAATATCAAGGATCACAAATTCTCTATTGAATTTGACTGTTTCGGACTTCGCTATACCGACGAAGGCTACATCTATACGACTCACTTCAATCCATTCCATGTTTAGTTTAGTGCACTACGCGATGCTCTACAACTCTACAACTAGGCGCACATCACAACTGTAGCCTAATCACGTTTAAAAAAACTTAAAAAGCCGAGGTTTTAACTTAAATCTCGGCTTAATTATATATTTTAATATTAGTTATCAACAAAATGTTGTATATTTGCAATTCGATTAAAAAAATTAATTGCAATGAATAAGTTATTATATCTTTTTACAGCTTTGGCAGGGTTATTCCTGTTCACTGCTTGCGGCGATGACGATGAACCCACGCACAACACTTTTCTCACCAGATCCTACACACTCTTGAACCATGTAACCGATGCTACTACAGGCAACGTGCTCGCAGTGACCAAAGGTTCGGTCAACTACAAAATCGATGTGACCAATTTGGTGGGCGATGCCAATTTTGGGGTGAAACTCGATGGCAGCAACGAGACTCCTTTCAGCCTCTCGGGCGTTAAACTCGAGAATCCCTCCTATGGTATCTACAAGTTTGCCGACGCAACTCCAGCCGCATCCATTACCGGTTTCACAGGACTTGTCGATTTTAACGAGGAGTCAACACAACTCAGTTTCATCACAGGTGGCAAATATCGCGTTTGCGCTACCCTCCCCGAGATTTTCTACCTTAACTGCAACACCGTGTCGACTCATACCGACGGCACCAGTGTCACCCACAAGGACGACAAGCCCATGTATCAGTTTGAGATCAACCCCGACGACATGACCGCCAAGGTGATTGTCATGTGTTTCAACGATCCTAAGCAATACCGCTACATCGTGAATTGCATAGGCGACGGGGCTACAGTCACCCCCACACCTGAAGGCTACACCATCACCGCCGAAAAACTCATCACCACCACGACCTACAACCAAGGCCAAGCCGTGACCAACGACGCCAACGGTGTGGAAGACGATGGCACTGAGGCCACACAGGGCAAGCCCAAGAAACTCTACATCATCTATAACCTCAACGCCAAGCTCAACATATTCACCAACTCGTTCCAGGCTACATTCCAGATGGGACAGCGACCTGACATCAGCATGAATGTGACGACCGACGGCACGGTTTATTAATAACCCCTCTCAATCACTTAAGACATCATGAACAAAATCTTATCAATAACCGCTTTATTCTCACTGCTGTTGCTCTTCAGCGCCTGCGACGACGACAACAAGAATCCTCAGTACGTCTATGCCGACATGCAGATGATTAACCACGTGGCCAACACCAACAGCGAGACCGACAAAGCCGTTTGCCAATATGGTGAATACGAACTCACCATCAATCTCGACGACTACACTGCAAGCCTCAACACCTTTGCGGTTCTTGACGAAGACGGTTTTAGCGGCAGCATCGATGCAACCGGCATTCCTGTCACCTATAACAAGACTATGGGCGGC
>JAEEVB010000120.1 GCA_016287065.1 Muribaculaceae bacterium | reverse complement strand
GCCAGGCCATGGAACTGGCTGGTACGGGCAAGCGTGTGATGCTCGACTACAAGTACTACAAGGGCAAATTGCCCTGGCGCGGCGAGAGCAACCGCATCGTGACCAAAATCACCCTCAAAGAACCAGATTAAGCCGCGCTTCACTCGGTTCAGGAACAAATCATTTATTTGTTGCAAATACTCTACAATAATCTCTCACAAAGCAGGTGGCACGCAAAGCCGGCTGGCGCCGTTTTTTTCAATGCTGCCGAGTGATTAATAATCTCGAAAAGTGGGGCCTAATGGCGACGAAAAGCCTCGCAAGCTCAGTTTTTAGATACCTCAGTAATTTATCAGAATTGATGGAGATTCGCTGGTCATTGGCGCGCTAATAGACAGTGTCAGTTGTGTTTTAAATTTGTTAACCTATATTAACAAATGGGGGGGTAAATGGTGTTTTGTATAATATTTGTTAACATTTTGGCCTTTTGATGGTTTATAGTTTGATTTCACAGAATTAGTATCTATATTTGCTGTTGACAATCAAACAAATAATTAGGACATTAACAATAAAAAATCAGTTGCTATGAAAAAGAAGAGTTTTATTAGTGCATTATTCATGATGCTATTGTGTGTTTCACAGTCGGCCCTTGCTGACACTTACGATTTTGAAATTGGTCGTTATCAGTATAAGATTAACGATGATGGAAACTCTGTCACTTTGGTAAAATATAGATTAGAGCCCAAGGAGAACAGTCCACAAAACATCACTGTATCGGAGACAGTTGACTACAACGGCAACAATTATACGGTAACCGCCTTGGGCGATGACGCGTTTAATTATTTCATGAGCACGAAGACCATCACTTTGCCCAACAGCATCACCGCCATTGGTGCGAGAGCATTCGCTAATTGTGAATACTTGACGAGCGTGAATGTTCCTGATGGATTAACTTCGATAGGAATTGGCGCATTTAGCGATTGTCAGAGTTTAAGGAGTTGTGAGCTGCCCAGCGCAATTACTGAAATACCAGAATCATTGTTCCAGGGTGCAGGTTTGGAAAGCTTCACAGTTAAAAACACTGTTACATCAATTGGAGAGAGGGCATTTCAATATTGTGATTTGCATAGTGTTGAAATATCTAACTCGGTCACTTCGATTGGTGACTATGCCTTTAGCGGGTCGGACTTGCAAAGTGTTGAAATACCAGCTTCGGTAACTGAACTGGGTTATGCGGCCTTTCAAGGGTGTTCTTCTTTGAAGAGTGTAGTTTTCCATAATTCAATGAAATCATTAAGTCCTGAAATATTCTATGAGTGCCGTGGTTTAACGAGCGTGACCCTGCCAAGCACATTGACTGAATTGCCCATGGGATCGTTTGGTAATTGTGTTAAGTTAGAGGCCATTGAAATACCAGCCTCGGTCACTTCTATCGGAAACTCAGCATTCTATAATTGCAAAGCGCTCACAACCATCAATTTCCCCGACGGACTAACAGACATTGGTGGGAGGGCATTTTATGAATGCTATGAGTTGGAAAAGCTGGAATTTCCTGATGCGCTTAAAACTATTGGCGACGGGGCTTTCACTTATTGCTACAAATTCGCTGGCGAGCTAGTTTTCCCCAATTCGGTAACCACCATTGGCACAGCTGCCTTTAACAATTGCGGTATCACCTCGGTGCACTTAGGTAGAAATGTGAAGGAAATTGGTGCAAATGCATTCGTTCAGAACAGCGCAATAACCAAAGTGACATGCACGCGCGAACGCCCTGCAAGCATACAAGACAACACATTCGACAATTCGGTATATTCAAATGCGCAGCTGATAATTCCAAAAGGAACTACTTCAATGTATATTGTAGCAACCGGATGGATGAAATTTGACAAGATTGTTGAAAGTGAAGAGGATAATCCTGAACCGGTGAGAGGTGACCTGAACGGTGACGGCAAGGTGAACGTGAGCGACGTGACCACTCTAGTGAATATTATTCTGGGCGTCGAGAAGTAAGCATTTTTGAAATAATAGATTGATCGATATGGGGGTTGGCGATGATGCCAGCCCCCACTTTATGCGTATATCGCCCCGGTTGGGTTCACTGTCTAGTCTTTGATGCCAATAGATTCGGTATAGACGTAGTCGATTTAGTTATGGCAATCTGTTACTTCCAGTGCGAATGGCGCTTGCCGAGGAACCAGGGGATGTAGCGGTCGATGAGCCATGCAAACGGGTAGATAGCCGCCATCACCACCAGCGCCAACGCAAACTTGAGCCAGATTTGCTCGTCCATGATACCCACATGGGTAAATTTCTCCAATACCATTCGTCCTACGTTGATGAAGTAGTTCTGCAGTCCCAGATATACGGTGCCGCTTACTACCACAAACTCAATCACCCGGCGGTGGCCATAGCGGCCAGCCAACCACTTTGCCACGCACATGTAGGAGGGAATCACCATCATGCCCGCCACGATTCGCACCAGTCGGTAGACCGTGGCATCCCATTGCTCCAACGGAGCGGCCCACACCATGAGTGCCATAGATGCCGCAGCCAAGAGCAATAGGAGAGTGGTGCGCGAGGGGGTCTTGAACTCCAGACGGTCGAGCCACCCTTTGCAGTTGTTGCCCAGGGCATAGAAAGGCATGAACAGCAGTGCGTTGCCCAGATTCCAGAATCGCATCACGCGATAGGTGTGCCCACAGGCATCGACCTGCCACTGCCAAGGTGCGAAATAAACCATGCCCGCCAGCACCACGCACACCGCCATGACCCACTTGCGGGGCACCAGGCGTTCAATCCAGTAGTAAATCATCTGCATGGTGAAGAGGCAGGCAATGTACCAGAAGGGAGCCAGCACCACGCGTGGGTCGCCGAAAGCGAACTCAAACAGCGGGCGGCACACATCGATGCTCTTTTCTTCGGGGCCGGCCATATTGCGGCCCACCACCAGCCACAGCAGGTAGAAAACGATGAAGAATGTGGTGTAGGGAACCAGTATCTGGCGGCTCCGGTGCGCCACATAGTGCCCGAACCCCTTGAAACGACCGGCACTATACAGGAATCCCGAGATGCAGAAGAACACCGGCACGCGCAGGTTGAGGATGACTGCGTCGTCGAATAGCGGCAACCGTGGCGGTGTGTGAAACACAATCACCAGAAATATGCTGAAAAACCGCACATAATCGAGCCAAGCCTTGCGTTCTGCACCTGTCTTCATCGCTTATCTCTTAGTTTTGATTTGAAACTGAGGCACAAAACTCAGCACCCAGCGGTAGAGCATGGCGCCGAGAATAGACAGTGCCGCATAGATGAGAATCCACATCTGTACCGAGATGACATCGCTCCCGAACACATACAGGCGCACAATGGGGTGCACGATGAAGATGAACGACGACAACGCGCCCACCCACACCAGGGCCTTCATGAGCCACTGGGGCGCGATCTTGATGAAGCCCACGGCAGCCAGAATCACAAACAGGTGTGCCCACAGCCACAACTGATAGTTGAGCTGGGCCAGATAGACCACTACCAAGGCGACGACCATTATTGCCGCCCACACCCATTTGCTCCAATTGAGCTGTGGCAGGTAGCGGGCACATAGCAGTCCCAAGCCGAAGGCCAGGCCCACCTGGAAGAAGTTGTAGCGCATTGACAGCAGCGTGAACTGATGGACCGGGTCGCCCAAGAACACTTGTGGCAGCCACGACACCACAATGAGCAGTAGCGGGCCGCCCACCCCTCGCCACATCGAGCGCCCGGGCCGATATAGCAGCAGGCGGTAGATGATGTAGAGTTCCACCATCAGTCCCAGGAACCAGTAAGGGCCGGGATAGACGAAACTGGGGTTGGGCGCTTGCATCACATTGGTCACCATGAACAGGCCTCCAATCACATACTCGAGCGGTGTGGCCCATTTGCCATAAATCACCAGGCAACTCACATGAATGATGATGTAGCCCAGAATCATGAGCCTGAACAACTTGAGGTAATGATTGCCAATGAACTCGAAGCTGCCCACAAGAGGGGCATCGGGGCGTTCGTACTTCTGCACCAGCCCGAAGGCGCTCAGAAAGATGAACACCGGCACGCCATAGTGACCAAATACCGACAATAACTGAACCAAGACATAATGGTCGATGCCACCTGCAAAGTAGTCTTGCAGCTGCAAACCATGGTTGATGTCGAAGTTGTACTCGTTTTCCTTGATGGCTCCAGGCAACCAGTGGCAGTAGTTGTGCAACATAATGCCCAGGATGCCAATGCCCTTCAAGGCCGAGCACTCGGCACGGTTCAGCAATGTGTCGGTTTTTATTTGAGCCATTTAAAGATTTCCTTGACTGAATGCTTCTTGCCGTAGAGCAGGATGCCGGTGCGATAGATGCGCGCCGAGAACCATATCATGAGCGCCGCCGTGCCATAGAGCAAGACGATGCTGAGCGCCAGCTGTGCAAAGGGCACGCCATAGGGCAGTCGGACCATCATCACAATGGGCGACGTGAAGGGTATGATTGAGCACCACAACGCCATAGAGCCGTTGGGGTTCTCCATGCATGCCATGCCGGCGTAGAGCGCGATGAGCATGATCATGATGATGGGGGTGGAGAACTGCGAGGCATCGCTCGCCTGGTCGACGGCCGAGCCAAAGCCTGCAAAGAGCGAAGCATAGAGCAGATAGCCGCCAATGAAATAGATGACGAAGCAGATGAGGATATAGGTGATGTTGATGCTGCTGATAGCCTGCAAAATGGCTCCGATGCCGTCGGTGCCGACACCGCCTACCGAGAGACCGGTGATGCCCATGACAGCTCCGATAATGAGAACCCACAGGGCAAACTGCGTGAGGCCTACCAGTGCCACACCAATGATTTTGCCCATCATGAGTTGGAATGGGGTGCAGCTGCTCACGATGACCTCCACAATGCGGTTGGTCTTCTCCTCGATGACGCTGTTCATGATCATGGCACCATACATGATGACGAACATATAGGTGATGAACGACAGAATCATGCCGAAGATCATGGCGGCGGTGGTCGATGACGAGTTCTCGTTGCCGTTAGCATCCCACTTCACGCTGTTCACCTCGAGTTCCACATCGCAGTCGTCGATTATTTTCTTGAGTTCGGGCACATTGTAGCCTTGAATCTTGGCACCCACCAGCGTGTCGGTCAGACACTCTTCAAGGTGCTTGAGCAGTGCAGGACTCACTGTGTTCTCGCTGTAAACGGTCACCTCTGGTTTTTCCAGCACATTGGCGGGAATCACCACGATGGCGTCGATGCTCTCGCCGGCTTTCTTGTAGAACTCGTGTGCCTCGGTCTTCTTGCCGTCGTCGCCCTTGAGTGTCACGAAATCGAATAGCGGGGTGTTCTTGACAGCCTGTGCCAGAGCGCCCGTCTCGTCGATGATGGTAACATTCTGCTTCTCGGTTGCCGAGTCGTTGTTCATCTTGGTGAGCAAGAATGGGATGAGCATGCACAGCACTATAACGATGGGAATGAGGAAGGTCATCACAAGGAATGACTTCTTGGCCACAATTGACAGATATTCGCGCTTGATGATTAAACCTAACTTCTTCATTTGTTCAACTTTTTAACCGTTTCAATAAAAATCTCGTTCATCGAGGGCAGCAATTCATGGAATCCTGCCAACTCCACATGCTCGTTGAGCCAAGTGATTACATCGCGCGAAGCAACCCCCTCGTTAAGGCGAATGAGTGTGCTATGGCCAGTTTCCTTCTCAATTGAGTAGAGGTTCTCGCATGCGGGCAGCGGCTCGCGGCATTGAACCTGTTCTATTTCGTAAAGATTCTTCTTGTGCGTCTGCTTGATTTCGTCGACACGACCCTCGAGCACCACGCGGGCACTGTTGATGAGCGTGATGCGCTCACACACGGCCTCCACACTCTCCATGTTGTGGGTCGAGAACAGAATGGTGGCCCCCATCTCCTTCAGTCGCAGGATTTCCTGCTTGAGCTGCTCGGCGTTCACGGGGTCGAAACCCGAGAAGGGCTCGTCGAAGATGAGCAACCGCGGCTCATGAATGACCGTGGCAATGAACTGCACCTTCTGCTGCATGCCCTTCGACAGGGCTTCTACTTTCTTGTTCTCCCACTGGGTGAGGTCGAAACGCTTGAGCCACTCATAGGTGCGCTTCTTGGCAGTGGCCTTGTCGAGGCCTTTGAGTCGTGCCAGATACACGATGTGGTCGCCCACTTTCATTTTCTTGTAAAGGCCGCGCTCCTCGGGCAGATAGCCAATTTGCGCCACGTCTTCGGGTTGCAGGGGCTTGCCCCCCAGCATCACCTCGCCACTGTCGGGCTTGGTGATCATGTTGATGATGCGAATGAGCGACGTCTTGCCGGCACCGTTAGGCCCGAGCAGGCCATAGATGATGCCTTCGGGCACATCCATGCTCACATGGTCTAGCGCCAGGTGGCCGTCGTACTGTTTCACAACGTCTTTAATTTCAATGAAATTCATAATGGTAGATATGTTTTTATTTCAGTAATTCTTTGAACGATTCGGGCACAGCCGAGTGGAAAGCCATTTCTTCGCCAGTGGTGGGGTGCACGATGGTGAGTCGTGTGGCATGCAGTGCAAGTCGCTTGATGGCATTAGGATGGCCTCCATACTTGCGGTCGCCGCTGATGGGGTGCCCCTTGGTGCTCATGTGCACGCGCAACTGGTTCTTGAGACCCTTGCGCAGCGAGAGCTGCACCAGCGTGTTGCTGGCTCCGCGCTCGAGCACGGTGAACTGCGTCTTGGCGAGTTCGCCCATCTCGGGATTGTCGGTAGAGTGCACGGTATAATTATCGTCGCCATCGTAGAGATAGCTCTTGATGGTACCTTCGTCTTCTTCCATAATGCCCTCTACAACTGCCTCGTAGTGACGCTCGAGCACCATTTTGGTCCAGTTCTTCACCAGTTTCTCGCGAGCCTTGGCTGTGCGAGTGAGCAGCATCAGGCCCGATGTGTCGCGGTCGAGGCGGTGCACGATGAAGACTCGCGCATGCTCGTTGCGCTTTTTCACATAGTCGCGCATGACGCTGAAGACGGTTGCATCCTTCACCTTGCCGGCAGCCGTCGAGAGCATGCCGTAGCCCTTGTCGACGACCAGAATGCTCTCGTCTTCATACACCAGTTTCATGTGGGGGTGCTTGAACACGTCGAACGAGCCGCCGTAGTTCACCCACAATTCGTCGCCCGCATGCACGGGATAGTCGAACTGGGTGGTGGCTGTGCCGTTCACTGCC
>JAEEVB010000119.1 GCA_016287065.1 Muribaculaceae bacterium | reverse complement strand
ACAGCCTTCAGGTTGCCTGTCACAGTTGCCTTGTAAACCAGCTTCACAGGAGTCTGAACCAGTGCATTGAATTTTTCGTTAGGGTCGACCACGAAATGAAAGGTGAAATTGTTGTCCGACTGACGTCCCGTATAACTGGCATATTGCCCGAACATGTCAGGAAAAGCCTGCGCAAGCATACCTTTCACCGCCGGCACTATGGTCTTGAAGTCATACTCTCCCTCGATCTGGCCGTTCACGAAGTCCGACGAGATACTGATGAGTTTCGGACGCGCATCGCTTTGCGCCAGCAATTCAATATGGTTAAAGTGAATCGGAGTTCCTTTCGCCTTGGCTATTGTCAAGTCACTGATATCAATCACACCGGTAGCATTATTGATGTCATTCCCCTTAAACGAAGCATTCATTTTGAGCGACAAGGTATTATCGGGCAAACCGGGGCTCAGCGATTTGAATTTTGAGAGGGCCAGGTGATTTGCCATCAAGTCTAAGTCAATTTTCGTGTCTTTTCCATTGAGCACCGCATCGCCATTCAATTCAATCTCCCCATCGGGGTCATTCATTGAAAGAAGACCGTGAAATTCATTCCTCTTACCGGTAAAGTCGGCATTAATGTTGTGATAACGGGTGCCCTTAAAGTCAACGAAGGCTATCGTTCCTTTCAGTTGAGCCGATTGCAACTGATTCTTGAGCAACGACACCGACACATCAGTGTTCATACCCACTTCGCCAAAGATATCGAGTTTGTCGATAAGCCCGCCAACATTCAGGTGTGGTGTCTCAATATGCCCGTCAAACTTCATCTCCCCTGCCGCATTTTTCTTGAATGCACCATCGACTGTCACATTCCCAAGAGGGGTAGATATGTCGCTTTTACTCTGAATGTTATCGGGAGTTCCTTTCACATTTCCTTTCAAATGAAGGGACTTGCAATTGCGTATGATCGACTTCACAATGGGCGAGACATTCAGCACATTTTCTCCCAGCAAGTCCATAAGTTTGCCAGGTGAAGTCTTCAAATCATAAGCGGGAACGTCAAACGAGAGCGCATTCAAATTGCTCAAGTTATACACATCACCCTTGACGTCTATCTCAGTGCTCTTGTCATCACTGACCAAATGGAAATTGCCTATATGCACTTCGTCGGTATTGCCACTCAACTGAGCTGTCAGTCGCAATGGTTTGGTGAAATCCTTGAGTTGTGGCGCAAAACCCTTGAAATCGCTCAAGGTAATATAATTGTCACGTAGTTCAAGATGATGGGTCTGCCCCATGAGGTCGGTCGCGATAGTCTTAGGCGAGTTATAGTTCAGCACAATCTCGTGTGAGGGAGCAATCTTGGTACCGGGAAACTCCACATTCAAGTCCTTCACACGCATCTGCTTCTCATCCATATCAAAATGGCAAGAAATATTCTTCAGGTTCAAGCCGCTCTTCTCCTTAAACGACAGGCGCTTCACGTCGAGCGACAGGTCGAGCGGATGATTCTTGAGTTTCTCGAAATCCACATCGGCACGCAAGTCCGTCACCTTCACATGATTCATATCAAATCGACCTGCCAGTTCGGGTTCCGATAACACATCATAGGTCAGCGCGCTCTTGCGTATCACAATGTTATGTATCGTCACATCGGTGGGCTTCTTGGGTTTGTTGTCCTTAGGCGATAGCGCATCGATCAGGAACTGAATGTTCATGGGCGATTGCGGGTCGGGGCGCGTCACATGGCCGTTCAACCCTATCACCTCGGCATAGGTAAGCACTAGTTTCCGCTTCAATATCAGGTTATAGATGCTCACACCTGCACCTATCTTCTCCACGTCTATCATCTTCCCACCTTTCTGATCTGGTATCTTCACATCATAGAGAATCAACTGATTGAAAGGTTTGATAGAAATATCGCCTATAGTGACTTCGGTCTTGAGATACTCGCTCAGTTCCTTTTCGCCATAAGCCTTAATCTTATTCTGGATTGCCGGTATCGAAAGCAGAATATAGGCAAGACCATAGAGCACAACCACCGTGATGATGGTTGTCACCAATATGGTTCTTATTACCTTATATATTTTTTTGGCTGCTGGTTTCATCAGTCGCAATCACAAAGACATATTAGATTAGATAGTTTCTCAAAGTGTCTCACATTCTTTCACCCACAGGCTGGCAGCAGCATCGCTGGGCATGCGCCAGTCGCCACGGGGCGACAGACTCACGTAACCCACCTTGGGGCCATCGGGCAGACACGAGCGCTTGAACTGTTGCGTAAAGAAACGCCACATGAACTTGGTGAGCCACTTCTTGATGGTTGCCCTGTCGTAACTGCCCTTGAATGCCACATTGGCAAGCAAGAAGATTTTGCGGGGACCATAGCCATGGCGCAACATATTGTAGAGGAAGAAGTCGTGCAGTTCGTATGGTCCCACGAGATCCTCGGTCTTCTGCTGTATTTCACCCTTCTCATTGGCAGGAGTCAACTCGGGGCTGATGGGTGTCTCGAGCACATCGAGCAGCGTTTCGTGTATTATCAGGCTATTAGGATTCGATGCTTCATTTTCAGTGGCAAACCACATCACCAAGTGGCGTGCAAGCGTTTTGGGAATGCTGCCGTTCACATTATACATCGACATATGGTCGCCATTATAGGTGGCCCATCCCAGAGCAAGTTCCGAAAGGTCGCCGGTACCCAGCACCAGCGCGTTAATCTTATTGGCGAAATCCATGAGAATCTGAGTTCGCTCACGAGCCTGGCTGTTCTCATAGGTCACATCGTGGTTGTTGATGTCATGCTCAATATCCTTGAAATGCTGTGTGACAGCCGCAGCTATTGAGATTTCCTTCACCGTGATGCCCAATGCCTTCATCAGCTCCAGCGCATTGTTATAAGTGCGGCCGGTAGTGCCGAATCCCGGCATGGTGATACCATAGATGTTCTTGCGGTCATAGCCCAAACGGTCATAGGCACGAGTGGCCACCATGAGCGCAAGTGTGGAGTCAATGCCACCCGACACACCTATCACAAGCTTGTCGATGTGTGTGTGCTCCATGCGACGCATAAGGCCTTGCGTCTGGACATTCACTATTTCATGACAACGGCTCATCAGGCGCGATTTTTCCTGAGGAACGAAGGGCAGGCGGCGTACCGGGCGCAACAGGTCGGCAGTTTCGTAGTCAGGAGCCTGACGAAGTTCGACTGGAACCATTCTGTAAGGCCGCATGCTCCTCAAGTCGTTGTCGGCAAAGCTACCGTTCGTGCGACGCTCGTTATCGAGGGCCTCGATGTCGATATCTGTTACCTGAACCTGAGCCTTTAAACTGAACCGCTCACCTTCCTTCAGCAATTCGCCATTCTCTGCAATTACTGCATTGCCAGCAAAAACCAAGTCGGTCGACGACTCGCCATAGCCTGCCGAAGAATACACATAGGCAGCAATACATTGCCGCGACTGATGCTTGATGAGGTCGATGAGGTTCTCGTGCTTGCCCACCAGCTCGTCCGATGCCGAGAGGTTTACCAGCACATTAGCGCCTCGCAAGGCAGCCAGGGTGCTGGGCGGAATGGGCGTCCACAGGTCTTCACACACGTCGATGGCAATCTTCGCCTTGCCTGCATCAAAAATGAGGTCGGTACCAAAAGGCACTTCTTCGCCAGCAATCCTGATCGTAGGCAGGCCTAACGCATGGTGTGCACTGGCAAACCAGCGCTTCTCGTAGAACTCCTTGTAGTTGGGAATATAGGTTTTGGGCACCGCACCTCTTACGCGTCCGTTCTGGAGAACAACGGCACAATTATAGAGCGATGCTCCATTTCGCAAGGGGGCACCCACTATCACCATCATCTCGTTACCGCGAGTCTGCCCGCAAAGAGCACGCACACCCTGCTCGACTGCATCCAGGAGTAACTCGTTGCCAAAGAGGTCGGCACAAGTATATGCTGTGACACACAATTCGGGCAAGACCAATAGCTGCGCACCTTCGTGAAGGGCAGTTTCAATGCACTGGCCTATTTTCTCGATATTGAAATCTACATCGGCCACATTCACCTCGGGTACTGCTGCAGCCACACGCATCATGCCGTAGTCGGGTTTGCTCTTTGTTTCTTTTGTTGTCATGACGTTGAAGTATATTTTTAACTTACAAAGTTAAGTAAAATGACTGAAACCAACCGTAATTTCATCGGTTTTTTAATCCTATATAGCAAAAAAAGAGCCAAATTTCTTTGACTCTTTTTCAATATCACTTTTTGTGATGCTATTCTACCAGCTTAAAAGTCTCGGTAAACGTGAGGGTTCTACCATCGCTCAGGTCAATGATATAGTTCTTGTCATTATCTCTCATCATACCAACAACCGAGGCTTCAATCTTGTTTTTCTGGAGATACATGATTATCATACCGGGTATCATGCGCTGAGGCAGTGCATCACCTCCCGATTTCACCAGTTTCCACACGCCATGCTTGTCAAAGTGTATGATGGTGCCATCCTCTAGGCTCACCTCATAATGGCGGTCCATCTTCTCATCTATATACACAGCCTGTGTCACATTCTGTCCCTGGAAATAAGAGGCCATCGTACGATGAGCCATGTCGGGTAATTTCTTGGGCTCTATCTCTTTCACTTTCTGGGCGGCAAGCAAGCCTGTCCCTAGCATCACTGCCATAAGCAGCATCATTATCTTTTTCATAATCACATTAATTTTTAGAAATCATGCAAAAATAGTAAAGTTTTTCTTATTTCACAAAAAGTGATGCTTTCTTTCAATAGCACTTATCCGAGAATGATGTTGACCAAGGCGGTGACATCGCTCACGTTAATCTTGCCATCACCGTTAATGTCACCACGAGACATATCCTTGGGTATGACACCCAAAATCATGTTGATCAATGTGGTCACATCGGTCACATTCACCTTGCCGTCACCATTCACATCGCCCTTCAGTCCGCCTTCCTCTTCAATGTTCAGGAAATCCTTCCACTGAGCGGCATTCCTATAGAGTTGCAGAGTGCCAGCAGGCACATAGAGTTTGCAAGTGTTTTTGGGCACACCATAGAACACATTGTCGCCCAGTGGCACACTAGAGGGATTGGTGATTTGCGTGCGAATCTCGGTGAGACCCGTGCAATTGTAGAAAGCCAGTGAACCGATATAGGTAACTGAATTGGGTATGGTAATGCCCGTGAGCCCTGTTGCACCCATAAATGCCATATCGCAGATTTCCTTCACCCTAAAGGTTTGGTTCCAGTACGAGAGAGTGTCTGGAATAACTATATCGCCTTTCACCAGGGTCTCGGTATGGCGATTACGGTAATCCTCGTTTACGCGCACTATATGGGCTTTCTTGGTCTTGAAGTCAAGTATGGTGCCTACGGTCAGCCCGTTGTTCCCGCCAAAGTTCCACACAACATCATAGCCACCATCGGTCAGCATGCCCTCGTCCATCTGCATCCAAGGAATTGTATTCTGATAGTCTTCAAGAGCCGGAGTCGCGACACGGGCATGGAAGCCTGACGGGAAGGGGAATGTTATAAAGTTACCAAGGGTCTGACGATATGGTTCAAGCATGGCCATGTTCATCTCTATAAGTTGCTTGCACTCCGAAAATTGACGGGCACCTTCAATACGCACGGTGCTGGGCACCTTCACATATTTCAGCGAAGAACCGTAAAAGGCCGAGTCGCCCAGGACTTGAGTACCGTATGGGATAATGACCCCTGCCCCACCAAACTGATGGAACGAGTGCTTCTCGATGCGAATAAGCGATGATGGCAAGTTGCTTAGGAGCGATGTCGACGACACGGCTTTGGGCGGACAATGATAGAGGTTCAACTTGTCCCCATCATACAAAATGCCGTTGGTGTCACTGCTGTACTTGGCATTTTCTGTCTCAACGTTATAGGAAATCATGCTGGGCAGAGTCCAGAAGTAGTCTTGATTCAACTCCGTGACCGTCGATGGGATATTCATGTTTTTCAACTTCGTGCACGACCCGAAGGCATCCTTCCCTACCGTAACGGTTCCCTCGTTCATCGATGTCAAAGTGATTCCCGTGTTATAGAAGGCGCGCTCATCAATAGTCGTGGCACCAACCAAGGCTGAAACAAGATTGATGCAGCCGTCGAAGGCACTTTTGCCTATGCGCTCAATGCAGGTGGCCACATTGGTCACATCCACTTTCGTAACAAGAGAGTTGGCATTAAAAGCATAGTCAGCCACATCGGCCACCGTATAACGCAATATTGTCGAACCATACTGGTGATTGAAATCATCTTGCACATTGTTCTGCAGCAACACCACAGTCTTGCCCGGTTGCAATCCCACAATGGTCACCTTTCCTGTATAATCGCTGGTACTTGACTGAACATTGCCCGTCTTGGGCTCGCTCACTATATAGGTCACGCCCCAAGAACTGTCGGCAAAGTCGTAGGCCTTAGAACCATCTTGCAGCACATTATAGAAATTGCTGGTTATCCACGATGATTTCAAAAACGATTTATTTCGGGCATTGTAGGTCGACAGGTAAAGCGTGGTATTGCCCAACGCATTTTTAAATGCCAATGGATCAACGCCCTTGTTGTTGTTCACCCCATCACCAGGATACTCCTGAATGGCCCATGCAACCGTTGTGAAGTACTTCGACGAATAGGGCATGCCGAAACACTCACTATGCAGCGCATTCAGCGAACTGGGCAGATACACTTCCTTCAGGTTGGGAGTGTCATAAAACACCTGGGAAAGCAACGCCTGCACACCATAACCAATGCGCACCGATTTTAGATACTGATTGTGTCTGAAGGCATAATTGCCAACACACTCAACCTGGTAGGTCTTCCCGTTATAAACGATATAACCAGGAATATAAACTGAAGTTGCCGTTGAGTTCTCGTTAGCAAAGCCGATACAACGCACCGTGTTATAGCCCTCATCCATATACTTGAGATCCCCAACCGTGAACTCGGCTTTGACTGTCAATGCGGCAAGCACAGAAACACAAAATAAAACAAAAAACTTCTTCATAGTCATGAACATTTATAACTACAAAACTTATTTTAAAGTTTCATTATAAGGTTTAATTTGCAAATATATCACATATTTTCCAAAAATCCAAAATCACCCCAAATTCAAGCACACTCCATAATCCCATACCTGAAATCTAAGAAAATCCAGACATCTATAACCTCTAGAGTGACTATGAAAGCTAGAGCGGCTAGGCGGGCTAGAAATACTAGAATATCTAGAACAACTAGAGCAACTAGACAGGCCCTCACGCTATGGCACAAAAAAAAGGACTCCTTGCGGAATCCTCTCAATTTAAGGGGCGGTTACCTACGCCTTCCCATGTCGCAGACCATCGCCGTGGTG
>JAEEVB010000118.1 GCA_016287065.1 Muribaculaceae bacterium | reverse complement strand
TCGTTCATGATGTCCTTGTTTTAGTCATGATTGTAATTTATGCTCAAATTTAATCATTTCTCTTAAATTAGCAATACATTTGATGCATAAATTATGTCAAAAATCAATTTTTGTTGATAAATAGCTGGTATTATGATTTTATTAAGATTATAGTGCAACCAGGTGGCACATCTGCTTCTGAACTTTGCATTGATATTTAAAACCAAGCTATTATGAAAAATGTATTTATGATTTCGAGCAATGTGCGTAATCGCATGAAGAATTTATCACAAGAAGAACAGGATGTGATTCTTGAAACTTTTGTGTGTGATGAGGTGAAAAAGACACCTCGCACCCATGTGTTGTCGCCCGTCATGGAACTGTACTATACCATGATACACGACTACATCATGCGCGACCCCATGTGCATGCTCGCCAACTGAAGTATGCTCAAAGTCATATCATTACGTAGTGAGAGTCACCCACATTGGGAAAGAAGTGTATGAATGTATTCAATCAGGTCATTAGGTCAAAGTGCTCGTCCCTCAAATCATTTTGGTCTAATGGCCTTTATTATTGCGCGTGAAATGATTGATGCGTCTTTTCGTTGCTCCACTTCATGAAATATAAGGATTTACAATTCTTACAAAGGGAGGCTTTTGATTTAAAAAGTAACCTATTATAAAAAAATGTGTGGGTTGTTAATAACTTCAGCTCAAAAATAATGCGGATAAGGGATATTAATTGTAATTTTACACTCTCAATCATTAACCCAAAACCACACATTATTTCTATATATGATTCCATTCATTCATCTGCACGTTCACTCGCAGTTCTCCATACTCGACGGCCAGGCGCCCATCAAGAGCCTCGTCAATAAGGCTATTGCCAACGGCATGCGTGGCATGGCACTCACCGATCATGGCAACATGTTTGGCATCAAGGAGTTCTTTGATTATGCCGAAAAAGTTAACGGCGACAAGAATGCTCAAATCAAGTCATTGAAGAAGCAACTCAAAGAACTCGGTGATGATGCTGACGCTGCCACACGCGAATCGATCGAGAACGAGATTGCACAAGCCGAGGCATCACGTTTCAAACCTATCTTTGGCTGCGAAGCCTACGTTGCCAAATCGCATAAAGAGGACCAGTTCGACAAGAACGACAAAGGCTATCACTTGATATTGCTGGCCAAGAACTATCAAGGATATAAGAATCTTGTCAAGATTGTTTCACGTGCATGGATCGATGGTTTCTACTGGCATCCCCGAACCGACAAGGCCGACCTAGAGAAATATAGCGAAGGCATCATTTGCAGTTCGGCATGTCTGGGTGGCGAAGTGCCACAACTCATCATGCGAGGCGACCTGACAGGTGCTCGCGAGGTGGTGCGATGGTTCAAGCGTGTGTTTGGCGAAGACTACTATCTGGAGTTGCAGCGCCACAAGGCTACCGTTCCACGGGCTAACCACGAGACTTTCATCAAGCAGCAGGAAGTGAATGCCGAACTGATGAAGATTGCCCGTGAAGAGGGCATCAAACTCATTTGCACCAACGACTCTCACTTCACCAACGAGGATGATGCCGATGCTCATGAGCGACTGATTTGTGTGAATACTGGAAAGAAAATCGACGAGGCAAATTCGGGTATGAGCTATACCAAGCAAGAATGGTTCAAGACCCAGGAAGAGATGAACGAAGTCTTTGCCGATGTGCCCGAAGCCTTGCAGAACACCAATGAGATTCTTGACAAAGTGGAGTTCTACAGTATCGACCATGCCCCCATCTTACCTGATTTTCCATTGCCCGATGGTTTTGAAACCGAAGACGATTATTTGCGCTACCTCGTTTATGAGGGTGCTAAAAAGGTGTGGCCCGATTTGGACGATGAGCACCGAGAGCGACTCGACTTTGAGCTTGAAACCATCAAAAAGATGGGATTTCCTGGCTACTTCCTGATAGTGCAGGACTACATTGGCGTGGCACCTTCGCTGGGCGTGTCGGTAGGTCCTGGCCGTGGTTCGGCAGCAGGTTCGGCGGTGGCCTATTGCTTGGGTATCACCAAAATCGACCCCATCAAGTACGACCTGCTGTTTGAGCGATTCCTCAATCCCGACCGCATCTCGTTGCCCGATATTGACGTAGACTTTGACGATGACGGACGTGCCGCCATCCTGAAGTATGTGACCGATAAATATGGAGCCGAAAAGGTGGCTCACATCATCACCTACGGCACTATGGCCGCCAAGATGGCCATTAAGGATGTGGCTCGCGTCGAAGATCTTTCGGTAGCCGAGAGTAACCGTCTTGCCAAATTCATTCCTGCAAGGCCCAACGACATGCCTGAGAAGAATGGCAAGAAGATGAAAGTGAGCATCAAGAACTGCCTCGAGGCATTCCCCGATTTTGCCAAAGAGCTCAACAACCAAGATCCGAGAGTGGGGGAGACCATCAGATTTGCCGAGAAACTGGAGGGCAATGTCCGTAACACAGGTGTGCATGCTTGTGGCGTCATCATAGGACGCGACGACATTACCGACTGGGTGCCCGTGAGCACTGCAACCGACAAGGATGGCTCAAAAATAGTCGTCACGCAGTATGAAGGCAGCACCATCGAATCAACAGGACTCATCAAGATGGACTTCCTGGGGCTCAAGACTCTTTCAATCATCAAAGAAGCTGTTGAGAACATCAAAGCTACAAAAGGTATCGATATTGATATAGAGAAGATACCCATCGACGACCCAGCTACCTATAAACTCTATTGCGAAGGCAAGACTACCGGCACATTCCAGTTCGAGTCTCCAGGCATGCAGAAGTATCTCATTGAGTTGCAGCCTTCCACTTTCGAAGACCTCATTGCAATGAATGCTTTATACAGGCCAGGCCCAATGGACTACATCCCGCAATTCATTTCTCGCAAACATGGCGAAACGCCCATCGAGTATGACATCCCATGCATGGAGAAGTATCTCAAGGACACCTATGGCATTACCGTCTATCAGGAGCAGGTCATGCTCTTGTCGCGCCAGCTGGCCGGTTTCACACGTGGCCAGAGCGACACCTTGCGCAAGGCAATGGGCAAGAAGCAAATCGAGAAGATGAACCACCTTGAAGGCCTCTTCTACGAGGGTGGAGAGAAAAATGGTCACAAGAAGGAAGTGCTCAGCAAGATATGGGAAGACTGGAAAAAGTTTGCTTCCTATGCTTTCAACAAGAGCCATGCTACCTGTTACAGTTGGGTGGCCTATCAAACAGCATACCTGAAAGCAAATTATCCATCGGAGTATATGGCCGCTGTTCTGAGCCGCAACTTGAGCGACGTCGACAAACTATCGAAGTTTATGGACGAGTGTCGCTCTATGGGCATTAAGGTGAAGGGCCCAGACATCAATGAGAGTTTCAAGTCGTTCAGTGCCAACAAACAGGGCGACATACGCTTTGGCCTTGGCGGAATCAAGGGTGTGGGAGCCAATGTGGTCGACGCCATCATCAACGAGCGTAACCAGAACGGCCCGTTCACCAGTATCTACGACTTTGTGGAGCGCGTCAATCTGTCGTCATGCAACCGCAAGGCCGTAGAGTCGTTTGCGTTGGCTGGTGCCTTCGACTGTTTTGACGAAATCTCTCGTGAAGTCTTCTTCGAGACCAACAATCGCGACGAGTCGTTCAGCGAAATCATTGTCCGTTACGGCCAGAGTTATCAGAACGACAAGGCCCAACAGACCAATTCTCTATTTGGTGATATCATGGACACGCTTGTGGAGAAACCACCAATCCCCAAGGCCGAGAAATGGCCTGTTATGGAACGGTTGCGTCGCGAGCGTGAACTGGTAGGCATGTATCTTTCGGCACATCCACTTGACCCATATTACATCGAGATCAAATATGTCTGCAATGTCACACTCGATGAACTGAAATCTAAATCGCCTGAACTCGACAAGGAATTCATTTTTGGAGGCATAGTCACCAACTATGAAGAACGTCTCACCAAGAAAGGCGACCAATTCGGCAAAATGACCATCGAAGACTACTCCGGCAGCTACGACATCACCTTGTTCCGCAATAATTTCTTCAGCTACAGGAATTATGGCATTCCCGGTACACCCATCATGGTAAAAGGGAAGTTCTCCAAGAGCCGATACAACGACATGGTGAACTTCGACATCATCAGCATTACACCGCTTAACGAGGTTAAAGGCAAACTCGTTGACCGAATACGCATCATTGCGCACGAACACCAGTTCCACCAGTTGAGCGTCCTCAAAGACCTTGTGGGTCAGAAAGCTGAGTCCAATAATTGCGCCCTATATTTCAGGGTTATTAATGACGAACAACACAACTATGTCGACCTGCAGTCTCACTACACAATTCCACTCAACAAGAAACTCATGGAGCTGCTCGATGACATGGAATTGAACTATAAGGTGAACTTTTCGTGATTTTTTCGACGCATTGTTGTTCATTTTGATGAATTTTTATATTATCTTTGCAAGAATAATTTTCTAAAACAACATTAATACTTTCTAATATGGCTTTTAATTTCGACGACTCTAACGTTTATCAAGAGATTGAATCAGGGAAACCTGTGGTGATTGATTTCTGGGCTCCGTGGTGCGGACCATGCAAGCACATCGCTCCCATTGTTGAAGAACTTGCCCAGGAGTATGATGGCAAAGTGCTTATCGGCAAATATAACGTTGACGATGGCGCCGACTTCCTTGCCGAGTACAACATTCGCAATATCCCCACCATTCTTTTCTTCAAAGATGGTAAACTCTATGATCGCAGCGTGGGTTCTACATCAAAAGAGAACTTGACTCAACTGATCAACAAATTGCTTTAAATCATCCATCACTTTTTACAAGAAGAACATGAAAGAACTCATTTCAAAATTGTTCCAACAGCGTTTTGCGACCACGCCGGTCTTCTACGCATCATCTGGACGCATCAACCTTATTGGCGAACACACCGACTATAATGGCGGTTTTGTGTTCCCCGGTGCCATCGACAAGTATATCATGGCAGCCATCAATGTGAACGGAACCGACAAGGTCCGTGTCTTCTCAGCCGATTTGCAGCAGTACACCGAGTTCGGACTGCGCGAAGAAGATGCTCCCGCCGAGCAGTGGGCACGCTACATCTTTGGCGTGTGCCGTGAGATTATCAAGCGCGGTTTCACCGTCAATGGCTTTGACACCGTCTTTGCCGGAAATGTGCCGCTGGGTGCCGGCTTGTCGTCATCGGCTGCTCTTGAGTCGTGCTTTGCATATGCGCTCAATGACCTTTTCAACGAGAATAAAATCGACAAGTTCGAACTTGCCAAGATTGGTCAAAGCACCGAACACAACTACTGCGGCGTGAACTGCGGCATCATGGACCAGTTTGCCTCGGTCTTTGGCAAGAAGAACTGCCTCATGCGTCTCGACTGCCGTTCGCTCGAGTATGAATATTTCCCGTTCGATCCTCAAGGCTATCGTCTGCTGCTGGTCAACTCTAAGGTGAAACACGAACTCGTCGACTCGCCCTACAACAAGCGCCGTGAGTCGTGCGAGAGGGTAGCCGCCACCTTGGGTGTGGAAACCCTGCGCGATGCCACTATGGACATGCTCAATGCTAAGAAAGATGTTATTAGCGAAGAAGATTACAAGCGTGCCGAATATGTTATTGGTGAAAAGCAGCGCGTGCTCGACGTGTGCGACGCTCTCCAGGCTGGTGACTACGAGACTGTGGGCCGACTCATGTATGAAACACACTACGGTCTGTCTAAACAGTACGAGGTGAGTTGTGAAGAACTCGATTTCCTCAACGACATTGCCAAGGAGCGTGGCGTGACCGGTTCCCGCATCATGGACGGTGGCTTTGGCGGTTGCACCATCAACCTTGTCAAAGACGAACTCTATGACCATTTTGTACAAGTGGCGAAAGAGCGCTTCAACGAGAAGTATGGACACGAGCCCGTTATCATCGATGTTGTCATCAGTGATGGTGCTCGTCGTTGTGAGTGATTTCTTCATACAAATACCACATTATTCTATTAATAACATTTTTACAACTGATATATATGATTAAACCCACATTATTTGTTCTTGCTGCCGGCATGGGTAGCCGTTACGGTGGCCTGAAACAGCTCGACGGACTCGGCCCTCATGGCGAGACCATCATGGATTATTCTATCTACGATGCCATCAAGAGTGGCTTTGGTAAGGTCGTTTTTGTGATCCGTAAAGATTTTGAGGACGACTTCAGGGCTAAAATCCTCTCAAAATATGAGAACCACATTCCCACCGAGGTAGTCTTCCAGTCGGTCAACGACTTGCCCGAAGGCTTCACTTGTCCGCCCGAGCGTGTCAAACCCTGGGGCACAAATCACGCCCTGCTCATGGGTAAGAATGTCATCAATGAGCCCTTTGCCATTATCAACAGCGACGACTTCTATGGCCGCAACAGCTTCGAGGTTATGGCGCAGGAACTCATGTCGCTCGACGAGAATTCCACCGAAGCCTATTCTATGGTAGGTTTCAAGGTGGGCAACACCATGAGTGAGAGCGGTACTGTGTCGAGAGGCGTATGCGAGACGGTCGACGGTTTCCTCTCTACCATTGTTGAGCGCACCAAGATTGGTTATAACGAGAATCACGATATCTCATTTGTCGATGAGAACGACAACGAAATCATTTTGCCCGCCGACACCCCCGTGTCGATGAACTTCTGGGGCTTCACACCCGACTATTTCAAGTTCAGCGAAGATTTCTTCGTCAAGTTCCTTCAGGAAAACATCGATAAACCCAAGGCCGAATTCTTCATCCCAACGCTGGTGAACGAACTCATTGTCAGCGGCGAAGCCAAGGTGAAAGTGCTCACCACCGAGTCGAAGTGGTTCGGTGTGACCTATAGCGAAGACCGTGAGGGCGTGGTGGCTAAGTTTGCTGAGTTGCACGCCAACGGCACTTATCCCGAATCGCTATTCTGATAAGCATCAACATCCTCATAGTAAGCCAGGTAAGTATCACTCTTGCCTGGCTTTCTTTTCTGTCACAATGTTTTTTGAGAAATAATGCCCTGAAAATTTGAGTATCTTGCCGAAAGGTGCTAACTTTGTATCACTTCTTGAAAACCGATGACTGAACAATTTAGTAATACAGCGATATTAAAAAAGTTCACCAATTTCCTCGAATCCGGCTCTTACAGAAAGACACCGGAACGATTTTCTATTCTCGACAAGATTCTTCTCCTGCCGCACACCTTCACCATCGAGCAACTCTACGAGGAACTCGAAAAAGAGTCCTATCATGTGAGCCGAGCCACCGTATATAATACTGTTGAACTGCTCATCAGGGCGGGCATCCTGCGTAAACTCTTCCTCGATGGCGTGCAAATGAAGTATGAGCGCATCT
>JAEEVB010000117.1 GCA_016287065.1 Muribaculaceae bacterium | reverse complement strand
CAAGAAGCCATAGTTCCCGCCATTCAGGAGGCTTGCTCGCGCAAAATGCTGTGCTTTGGTCCCTATGCTGCCGATGGTTTCTTCGGCAATCGTCTCTATGAGCATTTCGATGGCGTGGTGGCCATGTATCACGATCAGGGTCTGGCTCCTTTCAAGACCATTGCCATGCACAGCGGCGTGAACTTCACTGCTGGCCTGCCCTATGTGCGCACCAGCCCCGACCACGGTACCGGCTACGACATTGCGGGCAAGGGCATTGCTCACGAAGACTCGTTGCGCCATGCCATCTACACGGCCATCGACGTCTTCCGCAACCGCAAGATCTATGATGAGAATCATGCCAACCCGCTGCGCAAGCAGTACTTCGACCACAGTAAGGACAATGTGGTGCTCGACCTCACGCAGGACGATGATGATACGACTCAACCCATTTTATCTTGACCCCAATCAGTTTGCACTATGAACTACGCAATCATTGCTGCCGGAGAAGGCTCACGACTTGCACAAGAAGGAGTGAGAAAACCCAAGCCCCTTGTCAATCTCAATGGTGAACCCATGATTGAGCGGCTCATCAACATCTTCCTGCGCTGTCAGGCACAGAGTGTCTCAGTCATTGTCAACGAGCATATGACCGAGGTGCGCGAGTTCCTTGCAAACCTGCAGCTTCCTGTGCCTTTTAACGTGGTAGTGAAGACCACGCCCAGCTCGATGCACAGTTTCTGGGAATTGAGCAAGGTGCTGCCCGAAGGCAAGTTCTGCCTTACCACGGTCGACACCATCTTCCGTGAGCAGGATTTTGCCCGCTACATCGAGGCTTTTGAAGCCGATGAGGAGCACGATGGCCTGTGGGCTGTAACTCCTTTCATCGACGACGAGAAACCGCTCTATGTGCAGGTTGACAACGATGAAGACATGAACATCACCGCATTCCGCGACAAACCCTTTGAGGGGGCTAAATATGTGTCGGGCGGCATCTATGCCATGAATCACAAAGCCTTTAGTGTGCTCAACGAATGCATAGAGGCAGGTATCTCGCGCATGCGCAACTTCCAACGGGCACTGGTCGACCACCAGTTTGCCCTCAAGGCGTTTTCTGTCCCCAAAATTATCGATGTAGACCACGCCGCCGACATTCCCGTGGCCGAAGAGTTCATATCATCTATAAACGAAAATTCTTAATTCTTTATCTATATGGCAGTTATTAATATAGCCGGAATCATGCGTGCTGGAGCCTATTCTCCTAACCACATCGGCAACGACACCGCAATTTTCAACGCCACAGCCGAGCAGTTGCGCAAGCGTGGCTGCATCGTGAACATCTATAGCGAAGAGCAATGTAACAAGCAGGGGGTGACGGAAGACTACATCATGACCATGTGTCGTCAGCCCGAATCAATTGCCAACCTGCAGAAGCTTGAAGACGGGGGCCACCTTGTGATCAATTCGGGCTACGGCATCGAGAATTGCACCCGCGAGCGCATGACCCGCATCCTGCTGGGTAACAATATTCCTTATCCCACAAGTCTTATCGTCAATACCGACGAGAATGTCAAGTCTATGCTCAAGAAAAGCGGTTTCAAGAGCTGCTGGATCAAGCGCGGCGACTTCCATGCCATGCACAAGGAGGACGTCTCTTATGTGCGCCATCCCGAGGAGGCTCAGGAGGTGTTGCAGGAATACTTCTTGCGAGGCATCAAGCGTGCCGTCATCAATGTGCATCTTGAGGGCGACCTGGTTAAGTTCTATGGAGTGAACGGCACCAACTTCTTCTTCTGGTTCTATCCCTTTGACCAGGGGCATAGCAAGTATGGTCTGGAAGAAATCAATGGCAAGGCTCAGGGAATCTCCTTCGATGTGAAGGAACTGAAGAACATTTGTCACCAGGCTGCCACCGAGCTCAACATTGAGATTTATGGTGGCGACTGCATCATTTCGCCCGAAGGCAAGATTCAAATCATCGACTTCAACGACTGGCCCAGTTTTGCGCCTTGCCGTGTAGAGTCGGCTCCCCACATTGCCAAGCGAATTCTCACACTCATCAAGAAACATCAGACCAACTCATAACTTTCCATTTCTTGTGGAAAGACCCTAAGAATCGTAAATATGGCTATTCAAGACTATAAGACACAATACAAGCAATCGCTCAAATCGCTCGATACCGAGGAAACCATCGACCTATGGTTCTATCGACCACTGGGCTTTGCTTGGGCCATCCTTTTCTCGAAACTCGGCATCAAGCCTAATGCCGTCACTATTGCTTCCATCTTTCTGGGAGTGGGAGGTGGCATACTCCTGTACTTTGGCGCCCAGCCCTACATCTGGCTCAATTATCTGGGAATCTTCCTCATTATCTGGGCCAATACCTACGATAGCGCCGACGGCCAGTTGGCACGCATCACACACCAGTATTCACGCATCGGGCGCATTCTCGATGGTGTGAGCGGTGACCTGTGGTTCTTTGCCATCTATTTCTCGCTCGTGTTCCGTGAACTCCAGTTTGGCGACAGCCTGCTGGGCGACTACTTCTGCTACGGGCACGGTCATAACTGGATGATATGGTCGCTCGCCGTGTTTGCAGGCTTGTGTCACGCCAAGCAGGCGGCAAGTGCCGACTACTACCGCCAGTTCCACCTCTATTTCCTGAAAGGTGAGGAAGGAAGCGAACTCGACAGCTCTGAGATGCTCACTGAGCAATATGAGCCACTCTCGTGGAGCAAGAACTTCATGACGAAACTCAGTCTGGCCTTCTATCGCAATTATACCCGCCAGCAAGAGGCTTTCACGCCCAATATGCAGTCGTTGCGACGCGAACTGAAAGCGCGCTTCAACGGTGCCATTCCGCAGCAGTTCCGCGACGACTTCCGCGCAAAGAGCCTGCCGATGATGAAGTACACCAATATGCTTTCGTTTAACACGCGCATCATTGCCATGTTCATCTCGGTCATCATCAGGGCACCTTGGCTCTACTTCGTCTTTGAGGTGGTGGTGCTCAATGCCATGATGGCCTATATGATGATTACTCACGAACGTTTTTGCAAACAATTTGTCAAGCAACTCAAAGATGGGCAATATCAGCAGTAACATACAGGGCATTATCTTCGATTACGGCGGTACCATCGACAGTCGCGGCGTGCACTGGAGCTGGATTATCTGGGATGGCTACCAGCAGGCTCAAGTGCCTATCACGCTTGAGCAGTTCCGTGAAGCCTACGTCTTTGCTGAACGCGAGCTCGCCAAGGTGCGCCACATCCTGCCCAGCGACAATTTCTTGCAGCTGCTGCGCAAAAAGATGGTGATTGAACTGCAATACGTAGCTCAACAGCAATGGGTTGAGACCACACAGCAGCAACTCGACGAGTGGGGCGAAAGCATTGCGCAGCATTGCTATCGCCAGGCACAAGACAGCATTGCCGAGGCGATGCCCGTGCTCGAGACGCTTTCCAAGCAGTTCCCGCTCATGTTGGTGAGCAATTTCTATGGTAATATCGACGAGGTGTTGCGCGACTTAGGTATCCGACATCTCTTCAAAGGCATCATCGAGAGCGCTGTGGTAGGCATTCGTAAACCCAATCCCACGCTTTTCCGTCTGGGGGTGGATGCACTTGAACTCCCTGCAGACCGGGTTCTGGTAGTGGGGGACAGCCTCAAGAAGGATATACTGCCTGCGCACTCGTTGGGCTGCAGTACCGCTTGGATGCAAGGCCCCGGTTGGACTGAAGATGAGAACGATGCCATCGATGTCCCGGCCGATACCTGCCGCATTACCTCGCTCACTCAGTTACTCTAGTAAGAGCC
This sequence comes from Muribaculaceae bacterium, assembly GCA_016287065.1. Taxonomy (GTDB): domain Bacteria; phylum Bacteroidota; class Bacteroidia; order Bacteroidales; family Muribaculaceae; genus Sodaliphilus. The sequence goes on along the minus strand of JAEEVB010000117.1, from coordinate 3,683 downwards.
TGTTATTGATTTTGTAGACTACAAAATATAGAAACTTATGATTACACGACGCGACATGCTGAAAGGTGCTGGCGCCGCTGCGGCAGCAACCATTCTGGGAGGAATACCGCTGACTGCGGCAGCTAACGACAATGCGGCAGCCTATGGTGGTAAGAGAAAAATATTGGTTATCGGTGCTCACCCCGATGACCCCGAGACCTGTGCTGGTGGCACCATGTGCCTGCTCAAGCAAGCGGGTAATGAAGTGGTGAGTGTGTATCTCACACGTGGTGAGGCTGGCATTGAGGGTATGAGTCACGATCAGGCGGCAGCCGTGCGTGTGGTCGAGTCCGATAATGCTTGTCGCGTAATGGGCATTCGCCACATTTTTATGAACCAGGTCGATGGTAATACCGAGGTGAATCTGGCCCGCTACAAGGAGATGCGTGAACTGCTCGAGCAGGAGAAACCCGATGTGGTCATCACCCATTGGCCCATCGATAGTCACCGCGACCACGCCGCCTGTGGCTTGCTGGTACTTGATGCCTGGCGACGCGTGGGGCGCACGTTCCGACTCTATTATATGGAGGCGATGTCGGGCACGCAGTCGCAGATGTTCACGCCCACGCACTGGGTTAACATCGATCCCGTGGTGGAAATCAAGCACAAGGCATGCCTGTGCCATGTGAGTCAGGGCATGCAGCCGTTGCTTGATGACTGGCACATTCCCATGGAGAAATTCCGTGGCTTGGAATGTCGCTGCGGCGCTGCCGAAGCCTTCGCCCTCCACACCGAGGCCCTCAAATCGCTGTAAAATCAGATAATGGGGCAGTCGTAAATCGGCATGATCGCCCTCTATAAAATAAGAATCCTGCGGCATTCACCGCAGGATTCTCTTATTAATCATGAAACAAATCGATTGTTTAGTCGATCTCTTCGTCGGCCTCGTAGCCACCCATTTCGCGAATGGCGTTCTTCAGCATCACATACTGCTGGAAGAGGTGGTTCACGGGGATTTCATCCTTGGTGTAGTCGTGCATTGGGCTCTTCAGGAAGAAGCTCAAGAAGCGCTGTGTGCCATAGCGGCCGGCACGGTGAGCCAGGTCGATAAGCAGACACAGGTCAAGGCACAAGGGAGCTGCCAGGATGGAGTCGCGGCACAGGAAGTTGATCTTGATCTGCATGGGATAGCCCATCCAGCCGAAGATGTCGATATTGTCCCAGCCTTCCTTGTTGTCGTCGCGAGGCGGATAGTAGTTGATGCGCACTTTGTGGAAGTAGTTGGTATAGAGGTCGGGCTGCTCGTCTTCAACGAGAATAGACTCGAGAGTAGAGAGTTTGCTCACCTCTTTGGTGCGGAAGTTGGCGGGTTCGTCAAGCACGAGACCGTCGCGGTTGCCCAGAATGTTGGTTGAGAACCAACCGCTCAGACCCAGGCAGCGAGTGCCGATGATGGGAGCGAAGCCCGACTTAACCAGTGTCTGGCCAGTCTTGAAGTCCTTACCTGCGATGGGCACCTTGGTTTCCTCGGCGAGATCCCACATGGCGGGAATGTCGACGGTGGTGTTAGGAGCACCCATGATGAAGGGAGCGTTCTCCTTCAGGGCTGCATAGGCGTAGCACATAGAGGGAGCAATCTGTTCCTTGTTGTCGGCCTTCATGGCAGCCTCGAGAGCTTCGATAGTACCATGGTACTTCATGTCGGGAGCTACATAAATTTCGGTGGAAGCGGCCCAAAGAACCACAACGCGGTCAACGCCTTTTTCCTGCTTGAAGTTGCGGATGTCGGCACGCAGGTTTTCTACCATTTCCCAACGGGTAGCGCCGTGCATGATGTTGTCGCCGTCAAGACGCTTGGCGTAGTTCTTGTCAAAAGCGGCCTTGAGAGGCTTGATTTTGAGCAGTTCGTCTTTCACGGGTTCAATATCTTTTTCTTTCAGCACATTTGCGTTGATAGCCGATTCATAGGCATTCACGGGATAAACGTCCCATGCTGCGAATTCAATGTCGTTCAGGTCTGCAATAGGAACGATGTCTTTGTAGTGCAGATACTTCTTGTCGGCACCGCGACCAATACGGATCTTGTCGTATTGTGTCATAGAACCTACAGGCTTAGCCAGCCCTTTTCGTGTCATCATAACACCTGTCATGAAGGTTGTGCTCACGGCACCGAGTCCAACTACCATAATACCTAATTTACCGGTAGCAGGTTTTGTGTTTGAATTTGTCATAACTTAAGTAGTATAAACTTTAATTGGTTGATTTTTCAAATTTTATTTTACTGCTCCTTGTTTAGCAAGGAAAATACAGCGCCAAAATTAGCACCTTTTTTTGGACTACAAAACATTATTAATGTGAATATTGCGTTAATTTCCTTTAAAAAATTAGTTGAATGTTAAATCGTTGAAAAAATAGGCTATATCATGGTTGAAATGTTAAATAAATAAAAACGTAGATTATGGGTTTTTGCTCAATTTTCAGCCAAAAATGAATGTTTTTCCCACTTTTGAAGCACGGGAAACACTTTTTTACAAACGCTTCTTACGCTCAATTGAAATAGTGTGAAATAATCTTTTTTGGTGAATTTCTGCTAAAACCCGAAATTTATCACTATATTTGCACGTTTAAACCCGAAATATACTGTTATATCTATATTTTAAAACCATAGAATCCGTGCGTACGACCGCACTTTGAGCACAATTTTGAAACTAAAATAACGACTCGATATGCAAGAAATCATTGAAGAAAGCGTGAAGAAATCGTCACGTAAGAGTTCCAATACCGGAATCCAGATCAAGGAGTTCATGATGTCATGTTTGAGGAACTGGTACTGGTTTGTCATCTCAATAGTTGTGTGTGGCTCGCTGGCCTATCTATACAGCAAGTCGCAGATTCAGCAGTACCGCTCTCAGGCGCTCATTCTGCTCACTACCAATAACAGTGCGTCAGCAGGTAGTCAGTCGCAGGTATTCTCAGACTTGGGCCTCAGTACGTCTTCCAACTTCATCCCGAACGAGATTTACAAGATTACTTCGACTGAACTCATGGAGGAAGTGGTGAACCAGTTAGGACTCAATATTCAGTACTATGGTCATGTGTATCTGCGTGATGTGAACAGTTACAAGACGTCGCCGCTGCAAATCACACCGTTACGCGAAATCACTACTCCTTTCACCATGACTGTGGTGCCCAAGGGTGGCAACAATCTGGAGTATAAGATTAACGATGGTGGCTGGAAAAAAGCCAAGTTCGGCAACAAGGTAAATACCAATTTCGGCCCTATTGCTATTACCAAGACCCAGAAGTATACCGAGCAGTACAAAGACTTCCAGGTGATTGTGCGCGTAAAGACTGTTCACGATGCAGCCGTAGGCTACAAGTCAAGGCTCACCGCCGAGTCGCCCGAGAAATATAGCGATGTGCTCAAGCTTACGATAACTTGCGACAACGCCAAACTGGCAACCGATATCTTGAATGCCCTTATCGCAGTCTACATTCAAGATGCCATCAACGACAAGAACCGCGTGGCTCGTAGCACCGAAGCGTTCATTTCCGACCGTATTGTGACCATTGCCGAGGACCTGAGCGGTGTCGACAGCCAGGTGGCTCAACTCAAGGTGGATTCGGTGAACGCTACCATGTTCAGTGATCCGAGCACCGGCGTGCGCATGGCCGAGAATGCCAACAATGCCAGCATGCAATAC
>JAEEVB010000116.1 GCA_016287065.1 Muribaculaceae bacterium | reverse complement strand
AGTCGATCAACACGCTGCGTGACCGTGTGGACATGCCTCACCTCTCGGTATCTCCCGAAGCTGACCCCGCCAACAACATGGGTGTGAGCAACCTGATTTGGGAGGTTCGTCGTGAACGCCGCGTTGAGATGATGTTCTGCATGAACGACCGTTACTACTCGCTGCAGCGCTGGAACAAACTTGAACTGCTCGACACGCAGAAGCATCCTAATCTGTGCCGTGGTGCTCACATTGGTGACTTCAAGAGTGTGCAGGGTCTCGACCTTTCGAAGGTTACACTTGATGCCGATGGTTACATCAACTGCACTAACAATGGTGCTCCGCGCATCTGGGATTCCAAGTACAACCTGTTCCCCATCCCAAGCGGACAAATCGACCTCAACCCCGCTATGGGTCAGAACCCTGGCTGGTAATCAAGCATAGCATCGCTTGATGCTTATAATAAAAAATCCGCCTGAATCTCAGGCGGATTTTTTTGTGTCTTTAGGGCTAACAAGCTATTGGCTATCGGCTATCGGCTATCGGCTAGTGGCTAGCAGCTAGCAGCTATGAGGCTAATTACAGCCAGCCGGCTTGCTTGTACCACTCGATGGCTTCGTGCACGCCTTGCTCGAGCGAGTATTGTGCGGTGAAGCCGAAGTCGCGTTTGGCGTCGTTGGTGTTGCACAGCCAGTTGCGCTGCTTGAGTATCTTGAACTTGTCGAGGTTCAGGGTGCTGGGCTTGCCAGTGATCTTGCCAATGAATTGCGAGCAGGCACACACGCAATGCACCAGCCAAATGGGGCACACGATGGGGATGACAAACTTGCGGTTGAGTTCCTTGGCGACAATGCTGCGGAACTCCTTTTGGGTGTAACCCTTGTCCTCGCTGATGAAGTAGGCGTTGCGCAGCGGGCCTTTTTCGAGGGCAAGCATCACAGCGCGTGCCAGGTCCTTGACATAGATAAAGGTGAGCATCTGCTTTTTGAAGCCTACGCTGAAATCGAAGCGCATCTTGATGCTCTTCATCATCAGGAAGTAGTCGCGTTCGTGTGGCCCATACACGCCCGTACAGCGGAAGATGGTGTAGGGGAAATCCTGCTGCATGCGCAGGTAGTTCTCGGCCTTAGCCTTCGAGAGGCCGTAACGCGTGTTGGGCGCTGGAAAGCGGCTTGACTTAAACGGGGTGTAGTTCTTTTCATCGCCAGGCCCCATCACGCTCAGGCTGCTCATGAGCAGGAACACCTCGGGCACTGCCTCGATGTCCTTGAGCGTGTCGACCAGCAACTTCATGTAGTAGTAGTTGATGTTCTCGAAGTCGATGTAGTTGGTGGCTTTGGTGGCGCCCAGGTTGTGCACCACATAGTGCCACTTGCCATGTTCAGCCACATGCTGCTGCAAGGTGCTGCGCAGGGCGTCGGCATCGGTGAAGTCGAGTTCGATGAAGTGGATGCGTTCGTCGGCGAGGAACTTGCGGTTGGTCGACTTGCGCACGGCTGCCCAGGTCTCGTAACCGTGGTTGATGGCTTCTTGCACGATGAAACCGCCGATGAAACCGCCGGCACCGGTGATGAGTATTTTCTTATTCATTTTTCTTCTGTTTTTCGAGCACTTTCACCACTTGGTTGAAGATGGTTTCGGGCTTGATGTCGGCAAGGCAGTGATAGTCGCCGAAGCGGCACTGAGTCTGACCAAACACCGAGCAGGGACGGCACTCGTAGTCAAGTTCCACAATGTTGTTAGGGTCTTGTTTCCAGCCGAAGAAGCCGCTGTAGCGGTGTGTGCCACCCCAGACACTCACCACAGGTGTGCGTGTAAGGGATGCCAGGTGCATATTGGCCGAGTCCATCGACACCATCACATCGCACTGGCGCAGGATGGCAAACTCGTCGCTGAAGCCGTGCTTGATGCCAGCTATCGAAACGGTTCTGGAATAACGGTCGGTGACATTCTTGAGCAGTTTCTTCTCCCTCGATCCGCCACCAAAGAGCATGACGTGCAGGTTGGGATTATAATTGAGCAGCAGTTTGATGACCTCTTCCATCTTCTTGAGGGGGTACTCCTTGCTGCGATGCTGCGAGAATGGGGCAACAGCCACCCAGATCTCGCCGCTGCTCTTGGCGGGAAGAATGGGCGTCTCGTTCTTGGTGAATCCCTCGAAAGTCTCTTTGCAGCCCAGTCCCAGTTTGTTGAACACCTCGATGTAGCGCTGATGCGTTGTGGTGAGCTGGCGGCGAATCTTGCCCTTGGTGAGTTTTTTCTTCATCTTGTGCCCCTTGTCGATGCGAGCCACGCGCACACCGCACGACTTCATGTAGGCATCGATGACCCAGGAACGGATTACACTATGCAGGTCGGCCACGGCATCGATCTTGTAGGTCTTGCGCATTTTCCTGGCAAGTTTTGTCATGCCTTTGACGCCTTTGTACTCGTTTTTTACATCCACACCCAGCACGATGAGGTTGCGCGGTCGCTCGACAAAGAGGTAGGACGACCACTTGCGTGTGAGCATGATGAACTTGATGTGCGGATAGGCCGCGCAGACCGAGTAGATGACGGGAATGGCGATGGCGATGTCGCCAAGGGCCGAAAAACGAATGATCAGTACTTTTTGGGGTTCATCTTTGTAAAGCATAGGGCACAAGAGTTAAAAATGGGCGATACTTTGCTTTGATTTTTACAAAGGTAGTGAATTTTATTGTAATTGCAATCAATAAATGGCGAAAGGAGCCATGCAAATGTGAGTAAACCCCCGATAACGGAGGTGAAAAAAGTGGCCGTGAGGCACCTTAGGGCTCAAACTGCAGGTGGAGATTCCTGATTTGCCGGGCAATGATTTTGCCATGCACGCGTGCCCCACGCACGTTGGTGTGCGTGCCGTCGGAGGTGTATCGGCAACGCCGTCGCTCGGCTCTGCTTGAGATGGGGCTTAACAGGTCAAGCCTGATGGCGTGGATGCCTAGTGCTGAGGCGGTTGTGGCGATGATGGCGCTCGCCTTGGTGATGATAGCCGGCCTCACTTCGATGGTTTGAGCGGGCGATATAAGCACAATGCGGGCCTGTGGAAAAGCCTGCTGGAGCAGGTGACAGTTGTAGACGATGGACTCGGCCATGGTGAGCACCTTGTCGGGGGTAAGGCCATAGAGATAAGACCAGTTTTGCCGCTTCTTGATTGCTCGTGGGCCTATGGTGAAGGCTTGCGGACGCTTGTGATTGAACCATGCGTCGTTCACCCCTGCAGCAATGATGATGAGTTGGGGCGTGGGCTGTGTGCCAGCATTGTGTGCCTCGATGAGGCGCTGCACCTGGTTGAAGATAACGTTGTTGTCGGCAAGCAAAGCGGTGTCCTCGACGGTGTTGAGCGTGGTGCTTGGGGTGTTGGTCCACGTGGCGCCACTGCGTGCATAGCTGTGGCAAGAGGCAGTGGAATAGCGTTGCAGGAACCATTTGGACCAAGCCTCGTCGCCTGTGCAGTCGTCACCGCCCATCCAGGTGTTGGAGTCGCCCAGAATAGCCACATGAGGCGCCTGTTGAGCACTAACGGGCTGTGCCCAGACAGTGATGATTGTGCTGATGGCGAACAACAATATGGAGAATACTTGTTTCATAACATGATGTCGTTATAGACTGGTAAACTCATGACGCAGTGCGTAGGTGTTGCGCAGGGATTCGAAACTCTCGGGATTGCTCTTGAGTGCGAGGGTGTCGGCGATGGGGTTGTAACTGTCCAGAATGTCGTGCAGTGTGACACATGTGGCTCCTGTGGCGGGAGCAAGAGGTGTGGAGGCCTCGATGTGGCAGTTGAAATGCTGGTTGAAGCGGTCGATGACCATGCTTGTACCTCGCATCTTGCCCTCGATGGAGTAGCCTGCAATGTGAGGCGTGGCGATGAAGGCCTTGTGGAGCAGGGCAGGGTGGATGTGTGGTTCACTTTCCCAGCAGTCGAGGGCGAGTTCGCCGTGCCAATCGAGTAATGCCTGAGTGTCGGCTACGGCCCCACGGGCGGCATTCAGCACCAGTCGACACTTGTGAGCATTACTCAGGAATTGCTCGTTGCACAGGTGCCAGGTTGGAAATTCTCCTTCACGGGTGAGCGGCGTGTGAAAGGTGATGATGTGGCAACGCTCCTGCAACTCCTCGATACAGGCAAAACCGTCGCTACCCTCGGCAAGTGCGCGAGGCGGGTCGTTGCGCAGTACCTGCATGCCGCATTGCTCGGCCCATCGTGCTACGATGGAGCCCACGTGTCCCACTCCCACTACGCCCAGCGTTACCTCATGGGGTTTCATCTGCTCTTTTTCAAGCCACAGAGCGATTGAGGCCAGCACCCATTGTGCCACAGCGGGTGCGTTGCAGCCCGGAGCACTTGCTACCTCAATGCCGTTGTCGGCACAGTAGTCAAGGTCGATGTGGTCGGTACCAATGGTAGGCGAACCGATGAACTGTACGAGACTGCCGTTGAGCAGCTGGGCATCGCATCGGGTGCGGGTGCGCACAAACAGGGCACAAGCATCTTTTACCGTTTGAGATGTGATGCCGTCGGCAGGTAGATACACCACGGGAGCCAACGATTCGAGCAAACCCTTGATGAATGGAATGTGATTTTCTATGACGACTTTCCCTTTGAGCATTTAAATGGCAAGGATGTGGGCAACAAAGGTGCCAATGGTTGCGACAAAGGCCACGATGATGAAAATGTATCGCCTTGTGTACTCCTGGTGGATGGTGAAGGCGTGTGCAATCCAGATGGCGAGACACCAGTTGAGCAAGGGCACATAGATGAGCATGTTGAGGTAGTCGACGCACATCATGGCAATGGATGCAATGGTGAGAACCAGCAGGAAGGAGTTATAGACCCTGATCTGAAGTCGGTAGTTCAGGATGGTGAACATGTCGATGACCATGAGCACAATGGCGATGATGGCCACAATCACTGCCGAGGCGATGACCAGTTGCACCTGCAGGTTCTGTAGGTAGTCCCAGATAGCCTCGATTTGGGGAGGTGTGGCGTCGAGCGGGTCAACGAGTCCCAGTCCTATGGCAATCCAGTAGGGGGTGATGATGCCCATGACCAGTGCGAGCCATCCCTTGGTGCTCATGGCACGCATCTGCATGAAACCGAGCGAGAAGGCCACAACCAGCATGAGAAAGGCGTATTGGAACATACAGCAGGCCGAGAGCACGGCGAAGATGAGGAAGATGCGTCGCTGTGCGGTGTTCTTCTGCTGATAGGAGGCATAGAGGATGAAACTCAGCACCACAGTAATGAGGCACAGTGCTGTGCCGGCATTGAAGTGTGAGCCCAAGAAGGGGTTGGCGGTCTGCAACAGCAGGAACATCGAGGCATAGATGAATGTATAGGACCTGATGAAGCCAAACTTCTTGTTGAGGGTCATGGTGAGGGTGATGATGGCAAAGATGCAGGCGAGGTTCACCACATAGGAAAGCAGAGGATTCTCGATGAGGTTGCTGCCAATAGAGAAGAAGACGCCGTTGCCGGTATCGGTGATGGTGAAACGGCCCGATTGCATAGACAGAAACGAGGCAATGAGGAAAATGGCACCGCACAGCCACACACACTTGCGGCTGTTGAGCAGTTCGTTGATTTTCTCCTCGTTCATGTCTCAGCGGGTGTTGAAGTGTTTCACTTCAGGTCGAAACCGATGTCGCGTCGGTAGTACATCTTGTCGAAAGCGATGTGACTGATGCTCTCGAACGAATGAGCCAGTGCCTCGTCCTTGGTGGTACCCATGCTGGTCACCGCCAGCACGCGTCCGCCGCTGGTGAGCACTTGTCCTTGGTCATCGCGCTTGGTACCAGCGTGGAACAGGATGCTACCAGTAGCTGCATCCAGTCCGGTGATGACTTTGTTTTTCTCGTAACTCTGTGGGTATCCGCCTGATACGAGCATGACCGTCACGGCATATCGAGGGTCAATCTCGACCTGCGCTCCTTGAAACGAGCCGCTGGCGGCTGCGCACAGCAGCATCACCAGATCGGTCTTGAGTCGTGGCATGACCACCTCGGTCTCAGGGTCGCCCATGCGGCAGTTATATTCAATCACATAGGGGTCACCGTCCACATTCATCAGGCCGAAGAAGATGAAGCCACAGTAGGGAATGCCGTCTTGTTGCAGCCCGGCTAGCGTGCGCTCGATGATGCGTGTTCGCACCTTGTCCATGAATGCCTCGTCGGCAAAACTCACGGGCGAGACGGCACCCATGCCGCCGGTGTTGAGTCCGCAGTCGTTCTCGCCAATGCGTTTGTAGTCCTTGGCAACAGGCAGCAACTGGTAGTTCTTGCCGTCGGTAACGACGAATACCGAGCACTCGATGCCTTTGAGGAACTGCTCGATGACAACGGTAGCCGAAGCATTGCCAAACTTGCCCTCGAGCATGGCACGCAGTTCGGCCTTGGCCTCGTCGAGGTCGTTGATGATGAGCACGCCCTTGCCGGCTGCGAGTCCGTCGGCCTTGAGCACATAGGGTGCTTGCTGTTGTTCCAGAAAACGGAGTCCCTCGTCGAGATTTTGTGCCGTGACACTCAGGTGAGCCGCCGTAGGGATATCATGTTTCATCATGAACTGCTTGGCAAAGTCCTTGCTGCCTTCAAGCTGGGCACCTGCCTTTGAAGGACCAATCACTTGCAGCTCAGGGAGTCGCTGGGCCATATAGTCGGCGATACCAGCTACCAGCGGATCTTCGCTGCCCACGATGAGCATGTCGATGCCGTTGTTGAGGCAGAAATCGGCCACCTGGTCGAAATCGAGCGGCTTGAGTGCCACATTGGTACCATACTGGGCTGTGCCGGCATTGCCAGGGGCGATATAAAGGTGGTTGAGAGCCGGGCTTTGTGCCAGTTTCCAGGCCAGCGCACATTCGCGTCCGCCAGAGCCTAGCAACAGGATATTGAGTTTTTTAGTCATAGCGATTCTGTGATATTTTTAGTCTTGACTGTTGTTGTCGTCGTTTAACCCCTTGCGGCGCCAGCCGTTGCGGCGGCCCTTGACGATGGGTCGCTCGCTGTCTTTTCCCAGCGATGGTTCGCGGAACTTGATGACCTGGTTGGCAAACTCACTGCTGTGGTAGAACTCTTCGCGTTCCTTGAGTTCGGTGGGCTTGGTCTGGTCGCGTTCCTGACGGTCGCGACGGTCGAAAATGCGTTCCTTGCCAAACCGCTGTTCTCTGGGTCGACGCTCATCGTCGTGTCGTGGTCCCGAGGGTTTGAAGGGTCGGCGCTCATCGTCATGCCTGAAAGGTCGGCGCTCATCATCGTGTCGTGGCCCTGAAGGTTTGAATGGGCGACGTGAATCTCCACGGTGGTCGTCGCTGCGGCGGAAATCCTCGTTCCTAATGTGTGCCCCTGACCGGCGCATGTCGTTGTAACTGCCCTTGAACATCACATACTCCTTGAGTGAGCACTCGATGTCGCCGTTATAGAGCGGATAGTTGACCGATGGCCGCAGACCAATGTAGTCGGTGAGTTCCTTGCCGGGAGCA
>JAEEVB010000115.1 GCA_016287065.1 Muribaculaceae bacterium | reverse complement strand
TGTGTTCATGCCCCACTGGCCCACATCGCTGCTCGAGAGCACAAACTGCACACTCTGCACAGTACCCAGCGGTGAGAGGTCAACCCACTGCCATTCGTTCAGAATGAAGTGTTCGGCCTCATTCTCCGAGCGCAAGTCGGCAAGATAAGTCTCTACTGTACCTGTAACCGCCTTGCTTGCATCATAACCCGTGATGGTAAGCTTGAACCAGTCGCCCTGCTCAAACTTGTGAGCGAAACTGTCGCCATAGAGCATGCTGCTATAGGCATAGGCCGAATTGGTAATGTACATGCCCTTCAGCTGCTCGCCTTCAAGGCTGTTGGTCACATCTATCGAGGTTCCGCTCGGGTAAGCCACGCAATAGGTTGCCGAGCCCTTGTTACCGCTACCCACAGCACTGTGGAACTGGTCGTCCAGACCGCTGTATGCGGTCGAGGTCTGGTTACTCATGCCAAAGCCATACCACCAGCCTCCGTAATCGGCCACATGGAAGGCGTAAGAACCGCTGTAGAACACATCGTCGTCGTTATCGCCAGAGAAGTAGCTCTCGGTAGACAGATAATTGTCTTCAAATGTAGCAGTCACAGGGGCGCCCAACACATATACACCAGTCTTGGCCGTTGCAGTCTGACCATCGGCACTGGTCACCGTCAGCTTGTAACCATAGGTATATTCAGGTGTTACGGTAACGGTTGCATCGGTACCCACCACCTGATTCATCTGATCACGCCACTCATAGGTGTAGGGCTCCAGACCGCCTTCCACCGTGGCTTCGAGTGTTGAACTCTCGCCCGAATCAATGACATCAAACGGATTCGTCATATCGATGGTGAGTGTTTCGGGAGCCGTCTTGAACACCTCGGTCTCAACCACCTCGCTCTGGGTTTGATCCAATGCTGAAACCAGCAGGAAGTAGGCCTTATAATCGGTGTTAGCATCCAGATTCTTGAACTGTGTCGACACTTCGGTGTCGGCAGCCACATCTACGGGTGTAGTTGCGAGCAGAGCATCTACAGCAGGAGCCTTGGTTTGCTTCTCGATCATCGAGTAGAGCTTGCCGCTCACATTCCACTTGGTCTTCACTGTAGCGGCAGTCTGCGTTACGCTGCTCACCACAGGATAGCCCTCGGCAATCTCGGGAGTCACAACCACCACTTCCACATATTCATAGGCACCCACAGTGGGATTCTGGGCAGGGCGCTCCACACCATCGGCATCGGTGGTGATGAAGTCAACCGGCAGACCCATCTGCAGCCCCTCAGCACTGGTCAAGTGCAAGTCGGTTTCACTCAGGAACTCGGCCTGCTTCACAATGTTACCGCTGCAGCCTTCCATGGCATTGAGTGCGTCGATGTCGGTATCGGCAAGCACTGTGGCACCATAAAGTGCATTGTTCACAAACTGGGCCTTGCCCATGAAGTTAGCGTGAATAAACATATCAGCAGGAGCCGATGACAGGTTCTGGAACAGGTTGTTCTGCAACTTGATGCCCACATACGAGGCGGGGTTGCGAGTTGCAGTGTAGTAAGCGTAACCGCCATTGCCTGCAATGCGCACAGTGTTGTTGTAGAGCGAGATATAGGAATTGTCGCCATCTATCTCGATGCCAGCGCTGCTGTTGCTCGGCGAGTTGGTGATGTTCACCACATTGTTGTAGACGAGAATGGGCTGGTTGGCTGTTCCGCGCGACTCCATGCGCAGCTCTATACCGCCATTGTAGTAATTGGTGCTGTTGGTAATCTTATTACCCGCTATCACAGCATTGCCACGCACGCGTGCAACATCAATGCCCCAATAACCGGTCCTTTGGGTCATAGACTGATTGATGGTGTTGTTTTCAACAATCATATCGTCCTCGTCATAGACATAGATACCCTTCGATCCAGCCTCGCTGATGGTGTTGCCACGAACCACAAGGCCTTTCTCGCGAGTGAGCGACACATTGTTAGCGCCACCCAGATAAAGGGCAATGTAGCCGCCATCCAGCACATTGTTCTCAAAGGTAGCATAGTCGTTGTTGCAGTTATCTTCGCTTCCGGCCGATGTCTTCACCAGGTTAATGCCGCTATAGCCGCTGGTTACGGGAGTAGCGCTCACATGGCACTCGCGTAGCGTGAAGTGACGACTGCGGTCGAAGGTTTGCACCACATAGTTGTATTCACTTTCTCTTGCAGGAGCGAAGGTCATCTTCTCGATGGTGACATAAGGAGTGTTCTCGACAAACACCATACCCTTCTTATACGACGATGAGCCAGGCATATATTCACTGCTGCCCGAACCGGTCACAATCACCTCGTCGCGGTTGCCGTTAAGGCTCGTGAAGGTGATGGTGTTCTGCTCGCTCACACCAGGAACGCTGGCAAACCAGATGTTCTCGGGATAGGTGCCACCCTCGACCTGGAAGGTCACGGCGCCCTCAATGCCGCCTTGCAGTGCAGCTATTGCTACCGCAAAGGTGGGATAATTGGCGGCCTCGCTTGCACCAATGATGTAGTTACCCTTCAAGCCGGCCTTGATGGTGCGGCTTGCGGCACTGCCAGTAACAGTAATTTCGTCGCTGGCATTCAGGCTCACGATCTGTGCTGCCACAGTGTTGCCTACAGTAGCTTCTTCAGCAATGTCATAGGTGAGCCACAGGTAGTAGTCGCCATTCTCGGTAATCGTCAATGGTTCAGTGAGTGTCAGCACATTCTCGCCATCGGCCACAGTAGTGGTGGCAAGCTGATTCTCGATGCTGAATACCGACTTGTGACCCGTGTAATATAACTTGGCGTTTGCAATGTCGCTCATGGTGGTTGTGCCGGTGGTATTGAACTTCACGCTGTTGATGGCGATGGGGTTCTTGTCACCGCTCACATTCACCTTCAGTTGTTGCATCACATTGTCGGTGGAGTTGCGCATCACATCGGCAGTAGTGGGCTCGGCCACGATGCTTTCAATCACAAACGGAGTCTTCTGGTGCAGTTTCACCTCGATGGCCCAGCCATCGAGTGTGGTGGCTGTAGTGTTGCCTTCATAGGTAACATACATCTTGCCGTCCTCGGCCTTGCTCACAAGGTTCGAGGGGCCATTGGTGGTGCCATAGCCCGTCACACTGCCCAGCACATTGTCCTGGTTGGCCTCACTGCCGCTATACACATACATCCTACCCGAACCAATCGAGAAGGTGTCCTTGGTAGTGAGTTCCACGGCACAGTCATCCTGACCGGGAATAAAGGTCACATTGCCCTTCAGGCCCTTAGAAACCTTGCCGTTGGGGCCGCCATCGTCGTAGAACATGAGGGGTTCGTTCACCACCACCACATTCTCGCCAGGCTGCAGCAGGAAGATGTTCTTCACCACGCGCTCTCCTTCGGGGTCACCGTTCTCAACGTCAGTCACCACGCCGGCTGCATCGGTCAGCGACACCAGTTTAGCATCAACCACAGTCTCGGCTGCGGCATCGGCCGTCAGGTCAACTGCTACCCAGAAGTAGTTGCTGGCTTCGGCAAGTTCACGCTCGCCAGCCACATTCACTTCGCTGGAAGCAGGATTCTCAACGCTGCCAAATGCCACAGCGCTGCTCCTGTCATTCACATTATTATAATATACATTCACCTTGGCAATAGCCTCGTGGCTATTCTTGAGGTCAAGTTTTATGCTATTGAGCACTTTGGTGGTGAGTGTGCCTTCGGTCACCACATCAAAGTCGATGAGATCGGCATCCACAGCACCTGTAGCCAGTTCGGCAGTCGAGGTCTGGTTCACAGTCACACTCTTCACCTCCATGTCATGGTTCTGGAAGGGCGAAACGGTGGCAATCCAGCCTGTTCCGGCATAACTACTGTAACTGGTGTTGGGGTTGAAGCGAATGGTGAGCGAACCGTCGGCAGCCTGCGAACGCAAAATCTTGCCCGGGCCTGTCGAGGCCAGGCTGGCGTCATTCAGTTGCCACAGCAGGTTAGCGCTGTTCACCTCAGTGCCGCTGTAAATCTCATAAATGGCCTTTGTGCCATAGCTCGAGCTGGAATAGTACACATCAAACTTCGAGAAGTCGATCTGCGCCACTGTGCCAGCCTCGGCTGGGGTGAAGGTCACGATATAGTCGGCAATCGCTGTCTCATACTTGCCGTTATAGCCTTCGGTATTGGTAAATGTCCAGTCGCCTTTAATCACATGGCTGTGCGAGCCCTGTGTAGCACGGCACACATTGTTGATGGTGCGTGTGGCGCTTGCGCTGGCCGTCTGTTCGGTTTCGGCAATGGTTGCACCCGAGAATGCAAGGTCAACGGTCTCGTTGTTCACGCCTTCATTATTCAGGTCAATCACCAGAGCAAAGTAGTTGTGGCCTTCAGCAAGAGTCTGATTGCCGCTGATGGTCATTTCACCATTGGCAGGTTGCACCGAACCAAAGAGGTTGGTCAATGCATTGGTCGTCTTGTCGCCCAGATAATAAGCCTTCACGCTCTCAATGCGCTCAGCAGCAGTGGTGCTGACTTTCAAAGCAGTGAGTGCCAAAGGATTCGACTGGTTGTCGGTCTCGGCATCCAGCACAATCATCTGCACATTCTGGTCGCCAGCACTCACGGTAGCAGTGCTTTCAACTGCTTGAGCGGTGAGTGTTTTGAAGGTCATATCGCCTGGCAGGAACTGGCTCACAGTAGCCTCCCAGCCGTCTTTAGGCACACCTGTAGTGCTCACAAGCGTCATGGTCATCGCACCATCGGGCGATGTCGACTTCACAATTTTCGAAGTCTCGGTAGTTCCGGTAAGGTCAAGAATCAGGTTGGCCTCATCGGCAGTTGTGCCGTTGTAGAACTTGAGCACATCGTTCATTCCAGTCGACGAGGTATTGAAAATGTCAAGTTTCGAGAAATCAATCTTGATGGCATCGCCTTCAGTGGCGGGGACAAAGGTCACCGTACCCGTGAAGTGGAGCGAAATCTTGCCGTCTTTGCCACCGTCGTCATAGAAAGCGGCATCGTCACCAATCACGAAGGTAGTGGCCTCGGCTGGCATCAGTATCACATTATTAATAACAACCGCATCGGCTGTAGCAGCACTTATTGCACGCTCTTCGCCAGCAATCTTTGCGCTTGTGACGGTGAGCGAGGGTATTGTTCCGCTTGCGTTTGCATCAATGTCGGCCACCACCATAAACTTGTTGTGGCCATTCTTGAGCACCACATCGGCAGCGCTCAGTTCATCGCCCACAGTGACTGCTGTGGCCAGCAGATTGTCGGCTGTGTAAGTTTCGCCTTTGTAGAGGCGCACATGGGTCAATTGAGTTGAGCCCGTGAGTGCGCTGGCGTCAATCTTGAGTTCATTAAGGGTCATGGGATTGCCTCCACCATCCATCACCACATCAACGCCAAAGATGGCCGGGTTCTTGGCACCACGGTTCACAGGATTAAGTCCCTGAATGGCACTCACCGAGCCAAATTCCATGTCCTTGAGCGACATGCTCGTCACGGTGATGCTGAAACCGGTCTGGCCGTTAGGACTCGTCGAGTGGAAACCAAATGACAACTTGCCGTTGGCAGCAGTAGCGACATAGGTCTCGCCCACGCTACCGCTTTGGTACTTCTTGACCCAGCCTGCCGGCATATACCGGCTCTGGTTCACACCATCGGAAGCCGACGATGTGCCAAGTTGACTCATATCAACATCGCCTTCATAGAGCAGCAGGTAGTTGTCGCCTGCCAGATCGATGCTGTTCACTGTGATTTGAATCACTTCGCCTTCACTGGCCGGCGCAAAGGTCACACCGCAATCCCTGTAACTGGGTATGGTGTTTCCAGTTGCCACTGCCTGGAAGGTAATCGATCCGTTCACCACAAACTCGTCTTCCATCTTGTCGCTCGTCTTCAGGTAATAAACCTGATCGGTCTCGCTCCAAGCCTTCTGAGGACCTGCGGTAAACGCCTGCATGGTGCCGCTCATGAGCAGCATCATCAAAAGAATAAATACTTTAACTTGTCTCATAGTTGTTTATAGATAAAAAATTAATCTTTAAAAATTCACTATGAGTTCACGCAAAGCAAGGTGTGCAGCACAGCTGCTGCAACGGCTCAACAAGCCACGACAATGTGGGCTTTCATGCAAGCATCATTTCAAATAATGACAGAATGAAAAAGACCGCATCTTCATTGTTTGTTTGCCTCAGTTCAAATGCCTCGTGAACCGTTTAGCAACCCTCTCACTCACGAGAGTGATTGCAGGCAAGCGAAAAGGCAGGTCTTCTGACTTGTCCCAGTCGTTGTTTCACGCCTTCCCGGTGTTGATGCAGTCTATTGCTAGATAGAGATGCCCAGTGGCAATGTGTGAAACCGACGTTTTCAGGTAGTCGGGACTTACAGCAGCGGGTACTGTTCAGGATTTGCACCTGATTCCCTTTTGATTCTCACGGCGTTACCGCCGGTCGAAACCTTACGCTTCGTTTTACAACCACAAAATTACGCATTTCCCATCACATCTCCAAAACAATCACAAAATTTTTCCCGTCAACTCTAAACCTTAAACCCTTACAGCCAGCTCGACGGAGGGAGCAGCATATGTCAGCCAAAGGCTGGTGTGCAGTGCTGTCAGGCAGCACCACTCGACCCAACCTCCACCAAACTCTAAACCTTCATCCTGAGCGTCAACTGGCGCTCAGGATGATATTAATAAGTGCCGTCACATCGCTCACGTTCACATTGCCGTCGCCGTTAATGTCGCCTCGAGCAGTATCCTTGGGAATGACGCCTAGAATCATATTCACCAGTGTGGTCACATCGCTCACATTCACTTTGCCATCGCCATTCACATCGCCACTTGCGGCAGGTATTTCACTAAACCGATTAAAATCGCTCCAGGGTTCGGTGTCCCAGTATATCCAAATCCTGCCTTTAGGCACATAGAGGACGCAAGTCGATTTGTTCACACCATTGAATACCGAGGTGGCCTGTGAGTAAGACACCTTGGTGGGGTCGAAAATGTACGAGTAAATCTTTTCAAGACTATAACAACTCCCGAATGCCAAGGAACCTATACTCTTCACTGTGCTTGGGATGGTGACCGAGGTCATAGCATCGCAATGCGCAAAGGCGCCCCCATTGATGTTTTCCACATTCTCGGGAATTGTCATTGACTTGAGACTATTGCATTGCATAAAGGCAAAACCATTGATTGTCTTGATTGACGATGGCAGCCTCACTGACTGCAATCCATTGCAACCATAGAAGGCTTTTCTGCCCACAGCCTTCACCGCATAGGTCTTGCCCTTATGCTTCACACTCGAGGGCACTGTGATGCTACTGCCCAGGTTGGTGTAGGCGGGAGATGTCAAGTTCTGGTAAGTGACATACAACGAACCATCGCTTTGCCCATGATACCACAGACCATTGGCATCGAAGTAGGGACAGGGTGATATGTTGACACTCATGAGCGGTGTGGTGCCATCGCTCTCCATCATACAACCATTGCTATCGAAGGCATACGAATCAGTGCTGGTAATATCGCAATCCAGGAAGCTCAGGTAGCCCTTCATGCCCACAATCACATTTTTATTAGCAT
>JAEEVB010000114.1 GCA_016287065.1 Muribaculaceae bacterium | reverse complement strand
AGAAGGAGAAGGCAAAGCGCCCCTTCAAGCCCGAAGTGAGCGAGGAGGATGTGCAGCGCCAGGTGAAGGAGACGCTTGCCCGTCTCACTGCCAAGACGCAGAAGAAGAGCGCCAAGTGGCGTCGCGAGAAACGCGAGGCCGTGCGTGAGGAGGAGCAGGCCGAGGCCGCATTGCTCGCAGCTGAGCAGAAGACGCTCAAACTCACCGAGTTTGTGACTGCCAACGATCTCGCCGCCATGATGAACGTGCCGGTGAACAAGGTGATTGGTACCTGCATGAATCTGGGCGTGATGGTGTCGATCAACCAGCGTCTCGATGCCGAGACCATCAACATCGTGGCCGACGAGTTCGGCTTCAAGACCGAGTATGAGAGCGCCGACGTGGCCGAGGCCATTCACGAAGAGGAGGATGATCCCGAAGATCTCGAGGCACGTCCCCCCGTGGTGACCGTGATGGGTCATGTCGACCACGGTAAGACGTCGCTGCTCGACTACATCCGCAATTCTAACGTGATTGCAGGCGAGGCCGGCGGTATCACCCAGCACATTGGTGCCTATAACGTGAAACTGCCCAACGGCCGTCGCATCACCTTCCTCGACACTCCTGGTCACGAGGCGTTTACCGCTATGCGTGCCCGTGGTGCCAAGGTCACCGACATCGTGATTGTGATTGTGGCTGCCGACGACGCCGTGATGCCCCAGACCGTTGAGGCTCTGAACCATGCATCGGCTGCCGGCGTGCCCATCATCTTTGCCATCAACAAGATCGATAAGCCCGGTGCCAACCCCGATAAGATCAAGGAAGAACTTGCCAACATGAACTACCTCATCGAGGAGTGGGGCGGCAAGTATCAGAGCCAGGACATCAGTGCCAAGAAGGGCATAGGTGTCGAGGAACTCATGGAGAAGGTGCTGCTCGAGGCCGACCTGCTCGACCTCAAGGCTAACCCCAACCGCAATGCCACTGGCTCTATCATCGAGTCGTCGCTCGACAAGGGTCGTGGCTACATTGCCACCGTGCTCGTCGACAATGGAACATTGCGCGTGGGCGACATCATCCTGGCCGGTACACACTTCGGTAAGGTGAAGGCCATGTTCAACGAACGCAACCAGCGCATCAAGGAGGCTGGTCCTTCGTCGCCTGCCCTCATTCTGGGTCTGAACGGTGCTCCCACCGCCGGCGATAAGTTCAACGTGATGGAAACCGACCAGGAGGCACGCCAGATTGCCAACAAGCGCGAACAGCTGCAGCGCGAGCAGGGCTTGCGCACGCAGAAGCGCGTCACCCTCGAGGACATCGGCCGCCGCAAGGCTTTGGGCGACTTCCACGAGCTGAACTGTATCGTGAAGGGCGACGTCGACGGTTCTATCGAGGCGTTGAGCGACTCGCTCATCAAGCTCTCTACCCCCGAGGTACAAGTGAATGTGATTCACAAGGCCGTGGGTGCCATCACCGAGAGCGACGTTACCCTGGCTGCTGCCAGCGATGCCTATATCATTGGCTTCCAGGTGCGTCCCAGTGCCGATGCCAAGCGCCTGGCCGCTCAGGAAGGCGTCGACATCCGCATCTACTCCATCATCTACGATGCCATCGAAGAGGTGAAGAGCGCTATGGAAGGTATGCTCTCGCCCGACATCAAGGAGGAAGTGCTCGGTACTGTCGAGGTCAAGGAGGTTTACCACATCTCCAAGGTGGGTACCATTGCTGGTGCCATTGTGCGTGAAGGCAAAATCAAGCGCACCTGCAAGGTTCGCATCATTCGCGACGGCATCGTGGTATTCACGGGTCAGCTGGGCTCGCTCAAGCGCTTCAAGGACGACGCCAAGGAGGTGGGTACCAACATGGAGTGCGGCTTCAGCGTGCAGAGCTACAACGACATCGTTGTGGGCGACATTGTTGAGGCCTTCGAAGAGATTGAAGTTCAAAAGACCTTATAATCAACGCATAAATCTTATGGCAGACAAGGGGTTGCGGCACATGAGCCACACCCCTTTGTCTTTCACATGAAATCAGTTGTCAGTCATTTTGAGATTGTTCACTGATAACTGAAAACTGACTACTGAAAGCTGAAAACTCATGCACACCTACTACCTCAACATAGGTTCAAACTTGGGCGATGCCCGTGCCAACCTGCGCCGCGCCATTGTGGCACTCAGTGCAGGCACTGGTGGCTGTGCCGTGACCCGCATGATGGAGAGCGAGCCCTGGGGCTTTGAGTCGGCCCATCGCTTCGTGAATGTAGGTGTGATGCTGCGCAGTGCCCTCGAACCGCACGACATGCTCCAGTGGCTTCACGACATTGAGCGCCAGCTGGGCAGTGCCGCTCATCGCGATGCCCAAGGTGGCTACGTCGACCGCCTGGTCGATATCGACATCATGGCCATCGACGACCTGGTCATCGACACCCCCGAGCTCACAGTCCCTCACCGCCACCTCATGGACCGCGACTTCTTCTATCTGCTCATGCGCGAGCTCAACCCCAACTGGCTGCACCCCCTCACCGGTGCCCCTCTCCCCACCAAATAAAATCTGTCCACTGACAACTGAAAACTGAAAACTAACAACTGTTTTCTGCGCTTTTCGTGCGATGCAATTTGGTCAGTTGCAATAAAAGCACTAAATTTGTCTTCCCAATTCATATCAATTATTCTATAAACCGACTTATAACATCCTTAAAACACTTTTCTATGGAGAATAAAGAATTGATGCTCAATGCCAACCATCTGGTGGCAGCACTTCAAAAGCCGGCTTCGCAATTCACCAAGGCCGACATTATCAAATACATCGAGGATAACGATATCAAGATGGTCAATTTCATGTATCCTGCTGGCGACGGCAAGCTCAAGACCCTCAACTTCGTCATCAACAACCTCGACTACCTCGAGACCATTCTCACCTGTGGCGAGCGCGTCGACGGCTCGAGTCTGTTCTCGTTCATCCAGGCTGGTAGCAGCGACCTCTATGTGATGCCTCGTTACCGCACTGCCTTCCTCGATCCCTTCAACGAAATTCCCACCCTGTGCATGCTGTGCTCCTTCTTCGACAAAGACGGCAATCCACTCGAGAGTTCGCCCGAGAACACCCTCAAGAAGGCTTGCGACGCCTTCCGCGAAGTCACTGGCATGGAGTATCACGCCATGGGTGAGCTCGAATACTATGTCATTTTCAGCGACGAAGAATTGTATCCCGCTGTCGACCAGCGCGGCTACCATGAGTCGGCTCCCTATGCCAAGGCCAACGACTTCCGCACCCTGTGCATGAAATATGTGGCCCAGACTGGTGGCCAGATCAAGTACGGCCACAGCGAGGTGGGCAACTTCACCCAAGATGGCTACACCTATGAGCAAAACGAGATCGAGTTCCTCCCCGTGCCCGCACAGCAGGCTGCCGACCAGCTCATGATCGCCAAGTGGGTCATCCGCAATCTCGCCTATCAGATGGGCCTCAACGTCACCTTCGCTCCCAAGATCACTGTGGGCAAGGCCGGTTCGGGTCTGCACATCCACATGCGCATGATGAAGGATGGCAAGAACATGATGGTGAGCAACGGTGCTCTGAGCGACGATGCACGTCGCATGATTGCCGGCATGATGGACCTCGCTCCCGCTATCCCTGCCTTTGGCAACAAGAATCCTATGGCCTACTTCCGTCTGGTGCCCCACCAGGAGGCTCCCACCAACGTGTGCTGGGGCGACCGCAACCGCTCCGTGCTCGTGCGCGTGCCTCTCGGCTGGACCGCTGGTGTTGACATGTGCTCCAAGGCCAATCCCCTCGAGGGCGTGAGCAACTACGACACCTCGCTCAAGCAGACGGTGGAGATGCGTTCGCCCGACGGCTCGGCCGACATCTATCAGCTCATCGCTGGCCTCTGTGTGGCTTGCCGTCACGGTTTCGAGATGCAGGATGCACTCGAGGTGGCCAAGCGCACCTATGTCGATGTCAACATTCACGACAAGGCCAACGAAGGCCGTCTCGAGCAACTCGCTCAGCTGCCCGACAGCTGCGTGGCTTCGGCCGACTGCCTCGAGAAGATGCGCAGCGTCTTCGAGGAGCACGACGTGTTCAGCCCCGCTATGATCGACGGCATCATCAAGCAGTTGCGCGACTTCGACGACGCTACACTGCGCCGCGACATCGAGAACAAGCCCGAAGAACTGCAGAAGCTCGTCACCACCTACTTCCACTGCGGCTAAACACTTGTAACTCTATAACATCTCATCAAAAGCCGAGGCGATATCCTTCGCCCCGGCTTTTTTATGATTTGGCCCATCTGCCGACCTTGAAAATTAGGCATCTGGCTAGTCCCTGTAGCTTGGCTAGAGAGGCTTGTCGGCCTAGCGCTACCAGTGCACTTTAGTTCAACTATTGTCAATAGCACTTCGGTCGGTTTTTGCTTGAAAATTGTCGCAATATTTGGTGGGAACTAAAAAATTGACTAATTTTGTCAAGTTTTATAGATTGTACTAATTTTTTATTATTAGAACTATGAAAAAAATTATTCTGTTAACTGCCGTATTATTCGGCTTTGCAGCAGCCCAGGCTCAGACTACTGTTCAGGGAAGCAAGGCTTTCGATAACATGTCTATCACGCTCAAGGGCGGTGCTGTATCACCTTTCCAACACTATGCATTCTTCAAGAACGCTCGCGGCATCTTCGGTCTCGAAGTTCGCAAGCAGATTACTCCCGTCCTGGGGTTAGGTCTTGAAGGTGAATGGACTATTAACACTTCGAGCTGGAACGATTATCGTACCCCTTGGGCTCCCTTTGCTGGCAAGAGTGTTAACTGGTTCGACCATCAGTTTGTAGGCGCATTTGGTGCCTTCAATCTGTCTAACCTGTTTGGTGGCTACAAGGGTGCTCCCCGCTTTGTCGAGGTCGAGGCTGTGGCTGGTGCCGGCTGGCTCCACGCTTATCAGCATGGTATCGACAACAGCGACGAGAACTCATGGTACACCAAGTATGGTGTGAACTTCAATTTCAACCTCGGCGAGTCGAAGGCTTGGACCATCTCTCTGAAGCCCTCGGTGCTGTGGGACATGAACGGATGCAAGGACAACCCCAATGTGATGCGTGACATGAACCGCAAGGTAGATGCTGGCCGCAATGTGCAGACTAGCCGCTACAACGCTAACAACGCACTGGTTGAAATGGAAGTGGGCGTTACCTATCACTTCAAGAACAGCAACGGCGAGCACTACATGACACTGTGCCCCTACCGTTACTCTCAGGAAGACATCGACGTGCTCAATGGCAAGATCAACGATCTGCGCAACCAGCTGAGCAAGGCTCAGGCCGACCTCAACGCTGCTAACGCTCGTGCCGACCAGCTCGCTCGCGACCTCGAGGCTTGCAAGCAGCTCAAGAACAAGGTGGTTGAAATCGACAAGACCGGCGAACAGCTGATGACCAACGTGTTCTTCAAAGTGAACAAGTGGGACATCACCCGCGACCAGCAGCCTAACGTGGAGCGCGTGGCTATCTATCTGAAGAACCACAAAGACGCTACCGTCGACATCAAGGGTTATGCTTCACCCGAAGGCCCGCTCGAAAACAACATCAAGCTCGCCAACAACCGCGCTGCCGCCGTTAAGGACATGCTCGTGAACAAGTATGGTATCAAGGCTAACCGCATCAATGCTGAAGGCCAGGGTATCGGCAACATGTTCAGCGAACTCGAGTGGAACCGCGTGTCGGTTTGCACCATCAACGACGACAAGCAGTAAGATGAATCATTGCTTTTACCGTAACTGATTAAATATCTCTTCTATATGGCTCCTGTGGCGCTGGCTGCGGGAGCCATTCTTTTATGGGGTGGGAGTGTGGCATTTCTAAGAAAATTTTATTAACTTTGTAGCAATAAACTAACAACGCATTCACTGTCACCTGATAACTGACAACTGTCATCTGACAACTGACATCTGACAACTGACATCTGACAACTTATGGGATTACTTGACGACAAAAAACGCACCATCCAGCTCGCCGAAGAAGAGCACGCAGTGCTCGTGGGGCTCATCACACCGCAACAAAACGAGAACAAGGCCCGCGAATACCTCGATGAACTCGCCTTCCTGGCCGATACTGCCGGAGCAACCACCGTGAAGCAATTCACCCAGCGTTGCGACGCCCCCAACAGCACCACCTTTGTGGGCAAGGGCAAACTCGAGGAAATTGCCGACTACGTGGCCAATAACGACGTGAACCTCGTGATCTTCGACGACGACCTCACACCCAAGCAAATGGCCAACATCGAGAAAGCCGTCAAGGTGAAGGTACTCGACCGCACCAGCCTCATTCTCGACATCTTCGCCCGTCGCGCCCAGACCGCCAACGCCAAGATGCAGGTCGAGCTGGCGCAGTACCAGTACCTGCTGCCGCGACTGGCGGGCATGTGGACCCACCTCGAGCGTCAGCGAGGCGGTATTGGTATGCGTGGCCCGGGTGAGGAGCAAATCGAGACCGACCGCCGCATCGTCAAGACCAAGATTGCCCTGCTCAAGCAGAAACTCGCCGACTGGGACAAGCAGAAGGTGATTCAGCGCAAGAATCGTGGCAAGCTCACACGCATCGCCCTCGTGGGCTACACCAACGTGGGCAAGTCCACCCTCATGAATGTGCTGAGCAAGAGCGATGTGTTTGCCGAGAACAAACTCTTCGCCACCCTCGACACCACGGTGCGAAAGGTGGTCATCGAGAACTTGCCCTTCCTGCTCACCGACACCGTAGGCTTCATCCGCAAGCTGCCCACACACCTGGTCAAGTCGTTCAAGACAACCCTCGACGAGGTGCGCGACAGCGATTTGCTCGTGCATGTGGTCGACATCTCGCATCCTCAGTTCGAGGAGCAAATCGAGGTGGTGAACAAGACCCTCCAGGAGGTGTGCAACGCCACCGACAAGGACATGATCATGGTGTTCAACAAGATAGACCAGTTCACCTACGTAGAGAAAGACCCCGACGACCTCACCCCACGCCAGCGCGAAAATATCCCGCTCGACGAGCTCAAGGAGACCTGGATGGCACGCCTCGGTGGCGAGAACTGCGTCTTCATCTCGGCCAAGAAAAAGCAGAACATCGAGGAACTCAAGCACATGCTCTACGAGAAGGCCCGCGCCATTCACGCCGAGCGATTCCCCTACAACGATTTCCTCTACCACCGCTACGACGACCTACCGCAGTGAGGCGATTCGCCCTTTGGGCGAGGTTGAGCCTTTAATGGTTGGTAATCTGAAATTAACGAATGACTGATTTGGGGTATTTTTACTGTGTTTTTTTAACAATATTGCTCGAAACAGTTGCAGTTCTACACATTTTTACTTATATTTGCGAATGTATGGTATCGATTGATGAAAATCAGTGATACTAAATATTTAAATATAAGCTAAAATGATGTTTGCTGTCGCAGTTTATATTGCTCATAGTCACCCTAATAGGGCATCTTTTGGTGCCCCATTGCATAGTGCCTGCATTGTTGCCTGCTCAGCGCAATAGTGCAGGCACCGTTTTTTTACCAGGACACTTGACCAAAGCATTCAATAACAATTAAAACACATATAGTATGAAAAG
>JAEEVB010000113.1 GCA_016287065.1 Muribaculaceae bacterium | reverse complement strand
AGTTCGGCTGGTTGCAGGGTAAAGCCTCCCGGCAGGGTAATGGCTCGTTGTGCTCCGTTGATGACCTCGCCAAAGAGCATCACATAAATAAGGCTTATCACAGTGAATATGCCCAGGCCGGGAATCATGAGTGCCAGCAGGTTTTTGTTGTTATAATTGGTCTTGTGGAGGAAAAAGATGCACCCAAAGCCCACAGCCAAGAAGATACAGTGCTTGATAATGGGCATATACACTCCCGATGTTGCCACTTCGCGGCTTGAGGCGCTGTATGACTCGATGATGGAGATGATGATGAGCGTGAAATAGATGCCCCAAATCCAGGGGTCACCATATTTCTTGGTCACTTCTTCATATTTGTTCACTTTCTTCGTTTCGGCCATGGTGCGAGGGGTTATGAGATTTTGTTTACGTTTTCCTTGAATTGCTCACCACGGTCTTCCATGTTCTTGAACAGGTCGAAGCTGGCGCAGCAGGGCGAGAGCAGCACGGTGTTGCCGCTTTCGGCCAGTGCATGGCACTTCTCCACACACTCGGCCATGCTGCGGGCGTCGGTCACAACGGGCACCTTGCCATCAAAGAAGTTGTGCAGCTTGGTGTTGTCAACACCTAGGCACACGATGGCTTTTACCTTCTCCTTCACCAGGGGTTCAATTTCGCTGTAGTCGTTGCCCTTGTCCACGCCGCCCAGGATGAGCACCACGGGTTCGGTCATGCTCTCCAGAGCATACCAGGTGGCGTTCACGTTGGTGGCTTTTGAGTCATTGATGTAGGTCACACCGCCCACTTTCCTGATGAATTGGAGTCTGTGTTCTACTGCCTCAAAGTCGGCAAGCGCGGCGCGAATCACCTCGTTCTTGATGTCGAGCACCGAGGCCGAGAGGCCAGCGGCCATCGAATTATAGATATTGTGCAGTCCCTTGAGCGAGAGTTCGTTGCGGCCCACTTGCCAGGCATTTTCTGGCAGGTTGAAGTGCAGTACGTCATCGGCCATATAGGCTGCACATTGCTCGTCGTTGCGTGCGGTAAAGGGCAACAGTCGTGCTTCGGTGTTCACCTGCTTGAGCTGTGCGGCGATAATGGGGTCGTCATACCAGAAGATGAACGTGTCGTCGCTCGTCTGGTTTTGCATGATGCGGAACTTGGCGGCGGCATAGTTCTCCATCTTGTAATCGTAGCGGTCGAGGTGGTCGGGGGTGATGTTGAGCAGCACTGCCACGTTGGCTTTGAATTCATACATGTTATCGAGTTGGAAACTGCTCAGTTCAATCACATACACATCGTGATGCGTGGTAGCCACCTGATAGGCAAGGCTTGAGCCCACATTGCCGGCAAGACCCACGTTGAGGCCCGCCTTCTGCAAGATGTGATAGGTGAGCAGGGTGGTGGTAGTCTTGCCGTTGCTACCGGTGATGCACACCATCTTGGCGTCGGTATAACGTCCGGCAAACTCTATCTCGCTGATAATGGGGATGTTTTTGGCAATGGCCTTCTTCACGATGGGAGCGGTGTCGGGTATGCCTGGGCTCTTGATGATCTCGTGCGCTGCGAGCACCTTGGCCTCGGTGTGTTGGCCTTCTTCCCAGTCGATGTGGTATTCTTCAAGTTTCTCCTTGAACTTGGGTTTAATGGAGCCCATGTCCGACAGCCACACGTTGAAGCCTTTCACCTTGGCGAGCACAGCAGCGCCCACGCCGCTTTCGGCGCCGCCCAAAATCACGATGTTTTTAGTTGAATTGTTCTGCATTTTATTTTATTCTATTTCTGATGTTGTGATATTAACGTATTTTTAGGGTGACGAATGTGATGACGGCGAGGAAGATAGCCACGAGGAAGAAGCGCATCACAATCTTCGACTCGGGAATGGCTCCCTTGGGATTCTGCCATCTGGCCTCAACCTGGCCCGCCGGCACTTGGAAGTGATGGTGCAAGGGCGTCATCTTGAAGATGCGTTTACCCACACCGCTTTTACGTTTGGTGATTTTGAAATAGGCGACCTGAATCATCACTGAGAGATCTTCGATAAAGAAGATGGCACACAAGATGGGGATGAGCAGCTCCTTGCGAATGAGGATGGCAAATACGGCAATGATGCCACCCAGGCACAGGCTGCCGGTGTCGCCCATAAACACTTGTGCGGGATAGGAATTATACCACAGGAAGCCGATGGTGGCGCCAATGAATGCCGCGGCATACACCACCAGCTCTGAACTGTCTGGGATATACATGATATTGAGGTAAGTCGAGTAGATGACGTTGCCCCCCAAGTAGCACATGATGGCGAGAGCAACGCCAATAATGGCCGAGGTTCCCGTCGCAAGTCCATCGAGTCCGTCGGTCAGGTTAGCACCATTACTCACTGCAGTAATCACGAAGATGGTAACGAGGATGAACACAATCCAGCCACCCGTCTGTGCGCTGTCGCCCATCCACTTGGTGAGGTAGGCATAGTCGAAGTTATGGTTCTTCACAAAGGGGATAGTGGTTTGGGTCGACTTGATGTTCTGCGCCTTGTGCTCGATGACGAGTTCGTGGGTTTCGGGGTCTACCACTTCCACGTTTTCGCTCATGACCACGGCGGGGCTCAGATACATGGTAAGGCCCACGATGAGTCCCAGACCCACTTGTCCCACAATCTTGAATTTGCCCTTCATTCCCTCCTTGTTGTGGTGGGCCACCTTGATGTAGTCGTCGGCAAAGCCCAGTGCGCCACACCAAATGGTAGACACAATCATGAGAATCATGTACACGTTGTTGAGCTTGCCCAGCAGCAGGCAAGGAATGAGAATGGAGATGATGATGATGATGCCACCCATGGTGGGGGTTCCTTTCTTTTCCAGCTGCCCTTGCAGCCCCAGGTTGCGCACGAGTTCGCCCACCTGCATGATTTGCAACTTGTCAATGATGCGTCGGCCTATCACGATGGCGATGAAAAGTGACAGCAACAGTGCAAAACCGGCTCTAAAGGTGATGTAGTCGAAGAGTCGTGCACCTGGAATGTTGTATTCCTGCAGAAAGTGAAATAAGTGGTAAAACATATTGCGATAAATTTAGAGTTTTTCGGTTTTAAAAATGTCTTCGAGCACTTCACGGTCGTCGAAATGGTGCTTCACGCCGTTAATCTCTTGATAGTCTTCGTGTCCCTTGCCGGCCACGAGTACCACGTCGCCTGGTTGGGCGAGCATGCATGCGGTAGCAATGCCTTGGCGTCGGTCGGTGATGGTTAGCACCTTCCCGCTCAGTTCGGGGTCAACGCCGGCCTGCATGTCGCGCAAGATGGCGTCGGGATCTTCGGTTCGGGGGTTGTCACTGGTCAGAATCACCTTGTCGCTGCGAGTCACGGCCTCATGTGCCATAATGGGGCGTTTTCCCTTGTCGCGGTCTCCTCCGCACCCGCACACGGTGATGATTTGTGCCTTGCCGTTAATGACATCGCCTATGGCATTGAGTACATTCACCAGGGCATCGGGTGTGTGCGCATAGTCGACAATGGCGGTATAGCCGCGAGGCGAACGCATCGTCTGGAAGCGGCCTGCTACGGGTTTGAGCATGGTCATCTTCACCAGCAGTTCGTCTTCGGGGAAACCGAGCAGTGTGGCTGCACCATATACTGCCAGCAGGTTGTAGGCGTTGAATCGCCCGGTGAAGAGCACTTCGAGCTGCTTGCCGTTGATTTCGAGCAATGTGCCATCAATGCGCTCTTCAAGCATCTTGCCCTTGAAGTCGGCGATGGAGCGCAGCGAGTAGGTATGCTTGCTGGCCTTGGTGTTCTGCACCATCACCTGTCCCACCTTGTCATCAATGTTCACCAGTGCAAAGGCTGTGGAGGGCAGGGCATCGAAGA
This sequence comes from Muribaculaceae bacterium, assembly GCA_016287065.1. Taxonomy (GTDB): domain Bacteria; phylum Bacteroidota; class Bacteroidia; order Bacteroidales; family Muribaculaceae; genus Sodaliphilus. The sequence goes on along the minus strand of JAEEVB010000113.1, from coordinate 3,787 downwards.
ACATCTTCTTGGCCTCGATATAGTTCTCCACAGTCTTGTGGTAGTCGAGGTGGTCGCGGGTCAGGTTGCTGAAGATGCCGCCTTTGAAGGTGAGCCCGTCGATGCGGTGTTGTGCGCATGCGTGTGAACTCACTTCCATGAACGCGTAGTCGCAGCCGGCAAGCACCATGTCGTGCAGCATGCTGTTGAGGGCGATATGGTCGGGGGTGGTCTGCTTGGCAGGAATCACCTTGCGGTCTATGATGTTCTGCACTGTCGAGAGCAAGCCGGCCTTGTAGCCCATCATTCGGGTGAGTTCATAAAGCAGTGTGGCGGTGGTGGTCTTGCCGTTGGTGCCGGTCACACCCACCAGTTTCAATTTCTCAGAGGGGCGGTCAAACCACTCCGAAGCAATCACTGCGAGTGCCACATGCGAGTCCTCGACCTGCACAAAGGTCACCGAGTCGGGCATGTCGGCAGGCAGGTCTTCACACACAATGGCGGCTGCGCCACGCTTCACCACGTCGGGAATGAAGCGGTGTGCATCTACTGCCACGCCTTTCACGGCGATGAACAGTGCACCTTGCGATGCCTCACGCGAGTCGCAGGTGATGCTGGTAATTTCTACTTGAGGGTTACCCACGATGCTCTTCGTGGTTATGGCCGATAGGAGTTGTTGTAATGTCTTGCTCATGTTGATGCAGTTTTAAATGTTCATGATATTATCTTAAGGTTAGCAGAATCTGGTCACCACGACGGTAGGCACTGCCTGCCGGTAGGCTTTGGCTCATCACGCAGCCATTGCCGTTCAGACGCACGTTGATGCCGCGGCGTTCAAGTGTGGCTACAGCATCACGCACATTGAGGCCCAATACGTTGGGTACGCCTTTGCTGTTGTTCTTTGCCTTGGCATACACCTTCAGCCCGCTCAGATTCAGCCCGTTTCGCAAATTGCTGTTGCGATTGGGGTTGAGCGAAGCGAAGAGTTGCGGTTGCTTGTCGGCGCCGTCATTGCCTTCCTTGAAGTTCACGTCATCGCCAAGCAAGCCGCGGGCATACATGCGCAGGGCTATGTTTTTGAGCACGGTGCCGCTACTCGCGCCTGCCGAGGCAATCTGGCCGCCACGAATGAGCACCATGCACGAGTATTTGGGCTTGTCGTAAGGGAAGAAACCGCAGAAGGCATAGCGCTTCTGGCTGCCGTAGTGCCCGTCTTCGAGCGTATAGGCTGTACCGGTCTTGCCGGCAATCTCCACCTTGTCGCTCTGCACCCACTTGCGGGCTGTGCCTCGGCTGCCCCATACCACTTCGCGCAAGCATTGGCGCAGTTTGGCAGCGTTTTCGGGCGAGCATATCTGCTTACGAATGTAGGAGATGGGCACGATAGAGTCGGGTTCGCCCTCGCGAGAGTATTTCTTCACCAGGTGCGGACGCACAAACTTGCCGTCGTTGGCAATGGCGTTGTACACGGCGAGTGTGCGCAGTGGCGGAATCTCGGTCGTGTAGCCAAAGGCCATGCGCGAGAGTGAGATGCGGCCACCGTTGTCGTTCTTGAGTTTGTGGAACTTGGGAATCATCTCGCCGCCTATACCTGAATGGAATTCATCGAAGAAGCCCATTTCCTGGAGTCGCTGGCGGAAACCGTCGGGGTTGTCGCCATATTTCGAGATGATGATTTTCGACATGCCAATGTTCGACGAGCGCTCGATGATTTCCTTGGGCGAGAGGGTGGGGCTGCCATAGTGGTCCTTGATGGGGCGGTTGCAGTAGTTCCACACCGAGCCAGTTGCCCACTGCTCGTCGATGCTTTTCACGATGCCGTCTTCGAGTGCCACCAGCATAGAGATGGGTTTCATCACCGAGCCTGGTTCATAGCCGGTCACGGCATTGTTGCGCCCTTCTACATAGTCGGTTCCATCCTCGTTTTTCTCAAGGTTCGATATGGCCTTGATTTCGCCGGTCGCTACCTCCATGAGCACGGCTGTGCCCCATTGGGCCTCGCTTTGCACGAGCATGCTGTAGAGTTCGGTTTCCACAATGTCTTGCAACTGTATGTTGATGGTGGTGGTGATGTCATAGCCTTTCACGGCTGGCACATTCTCCCAGTCAACGATGCTGTTGGTGAGCTGGATGCGCTTGGCCTGGCCAGGAATGCCGTAGAGGGGTGTGTCGAGTGCCATCTCCAGCCCCGAGCGGCCGTGAATGCTCTTGCTGGTTTTGTCCTCGCCTGTGCTCCCAATGCTGCGGGCTGCCATTTTTCCGTATGGTTTGCAACGCGACATCTTCAGTTCGGCATAGAGCCCAGTCTTGCCAGGTTTCATGTTGAAGAAGGGGAAATGCTGAATGCGCTTGTATTCAGAGTGCGAGAGTTTGGAAAACAGTCGATAGGCACGTTTACCCTTGGCTTTGGCGGCAAGCAGTTCGTTGCGCCACTGGTCATTGGTCTTCGAGGGGTCGAATGCGTGCAGGCTGTCGCACAGTGCAGGCAGCGAGTCATTGAAAGCCTTCTGGTCAAATCCCGATGTCTTCCAGTCGACACGTGCGGTGAAGAATCGCAGGTTGGCGGCCAGCACCGAGCCGTCGTCGGCCAGAATCATGCCGCGCTCGGGTTCGATGAGTGTCGTGTCCGATAATATCTCGGCAGCCTTCTTGTTCCAGAGTGAACCATAGACGATGGTTGTCTTGAACACCTCATAAATGATGAAGGCCGAGAAAAGCAGCATGAAACCCACTATCAGTGAGTAGCGCATCAATATGTGTTTTTTGTTCGACTGTTTCATGTTATTCAAATAATTTGTAAGGGGGTTGGTCAGGCGAAGTCAGGCCGAGGTGCATGGTGTCAACAAGATTTTTCATCTGGCTTTCGCGAATCATCGAATTGTATTTGGCGCTGGCGGTCACACAGTCGGTGCGTGCGTTGTCGAGTTCAAGACGCAATTGCATCACTTGTTGCAGGTGACTCTGGCACATATATTTGTTGCTGATATACATGAGCATGAGCACAATGAAGGCGAGCGCATAAATCCAGTTCTTCTTGAAGAAGTTGAGCGTGAGGAAGATGCGTCCCTGCACTACGTTGCGCACTATTTTGGTACTGTTATTTGTGGGTGTTGCCATATTTTCTTGTTGCTATAACGATTCTTATATTTTCTCGGCCACGCGCAGTTTGGCGCTTCTCGACCGTGGGTTGTTTGCTATCTCGGCTTCGTCGGGCACTATCACCTTGTTGTTCACAAGTTTCCAGGGCGTGTTCACTTGGCCGTAGAAGTCTTTCTCAATCTTTCCCTCAATGTTGCCGCTGCGCATGAAGTTCTTCACCAGCCGGTCTTCGAGCGAGTGGTAGGTGATGATGGCGAGGCGGCCTCCGGGCTTGAGCACCTCGAGCGATTGGTTGAGCATTTGCTTGAGCACATCAATCTCGTGGTTCACCTCGATGCGCAGGGCCTGGAACACCTGTGCCATCTCTTTCTTCTCCTGCGAGATGCGGATGTATGGTTTCACTACCTGCAGCAGTTGGGCCGTGGTGGTAATGGCTTTGTCGCTTCGTGCCGTAGCAATGGCGTGCGCCATGCGGCGAGCCTGCTTCAGTTCGCCGTACAGGTAAAGGACGTCGGCTAGTTGCTCCTCGCTGTAGTTCATCAGCACCCATGCGGCGTCGTGCTGGGCGTTCTTGTTCATGCGCATGTCCAGGGCGCTGTCTTCGAAGCGGAACGAGAAACCGCGCTCGGCGTCGTCGAAGTGGTGGAACGACACGCCCAGGTCGGCCAGGATACCGTCCACCTGCTCGCAGTGGTAGTAGCGCAAGAAA
>JAEEVB010000112.1 GCA_016287065.1 Muribaculaceae bacterium | reverse complement strand
ATGAAATGTCCTTTGTAAACCTCCACGCCCCGCACCACATGGGGACCGTGACCATAAACGATGTCGTCACCGCAATCGATGCACAGGTGAGCGAAGTGCCTGAGGTTGCCCCGATTCTCGCCATACTGCGTTTCGATGCCGTTGGGCACATGCCTGAAGGCACCCCCTTCGCCGCCACCGTGAAACGAGACAATCACCACATCGGCACTGTCGCGCAGTAGACCGACGATGCGTCGCACTGCCTTCTCGTCGCTCATGTGTATCGTCTGGCGGTTATAGCCAAAGGCACAGTAGCCATAGCGCACGCCATTGATTTCCTTGATCATATACTCGTGTCCCGGATTGCCGGCATATCCCACACCGACTCCGTCGAGTGCTCGTCGGGAGTTGTTCTGCCCCTCGAGTCCAAAATCGTACGAGTGGTTGTTGGCCATGCTCACAAAGTCGTAGCCCGCATCGCGCAGCAGTGCGGCATAGCGGGTGGGCATCAAGAAAGCGTAGACATTGCCGGCACCAGAACTTATCTTGGCGCGCTTAAACTCGTTGGGCGTTCCCTTGTCGGCCATGGCGCCCTCGAGGTTGCCAACGGCCACGCTGGCATTGCTCAGCACTGGGGCAACATCGCTGAAGATGTCCTTGCCGTCGTTTTGCGGCAGTTTGGTTGTGGGGAAAGTGGTACCCATCATGATGTCGCCAGTCATGGCGATGGTTACCGAGTCGAATGCCGCTTTCTTGCCTGCAGCGTCGACGGTCTGGGCCGAATTGGGTTGAGAGGCCGACGCCTTTTGATCGTTGCCGCCTTGGGCGCACGAGGCGATGACGAGGCTCGCGATGAGCAGGTGGAGTAGGGTGATGAATGCTTGCATAGTTTTGAATGAATGGTAAAGTATATAATGAAAATGTGTTGCAAAGTTACTGATAAAATTTATCTTGCTTCATTTTTGCGGGTGTGAATTTAAACTTTTTGCGGGGATTGGGGTGGAAAATGTGAAAAGTTTCGCTATATTTGCAAAAAATAATTACAAACAATAAACAACCGTATTGCTATGAAAAAAAGTATTTGTGTTGCGACAATGGTGGCAGCCATGCTGTTGCCATTCTCGTGCAAAGCCAATAAACCCGCTGCTCCCGAAGCCAGCGGGGCTGCCAAGGTGGAGACCATAAAGAGTGATTTCTCGTTCCTGAAGAAACTGGGCATTGACCCCACCGACAGCCTGCTCATGGGCAACCGGCTCGAGACAGCCGACGACAAGATTGTGATGTTGGGGCTCAACGAGAAGCAGCGCAAGGCATTGCTCGGTGATGTGTTTGAAGGCGAAGAGGCCGACTATGGCAACTTCTGTATTATAGGTGTGCGTGCTTTGCCTGGCGACTATACCCTTGTGGTCTATCACATTGAGTTTGGCGATGGCAGCGACGGACTGGTAGCTATTTATGACCGTAATGGCAAACTGATCGACTGTTGCCAGACGGGGCCGTGGGACTTCAAGATGCCAGATTTAATGAACGATGACTACACCGCCGGAGTGATGCGTGAAGAACACAACTTGCTCGACATGGTGTCGAATAACAGTTTCAAGATTACAAACAGTGTGAGCAAATATGATGTTGTGGCGGTTCCGCTTGATGGTGAAGATGAGGGCGTGAGCGGTTTCAAGAAGGTGAAAGACCAGATGAGCATCACCAAGGAGTATAATTTCTCGGTCGACAAGAATGGGCACCTCAAGATGGAAACTCCTAAGGTGCTTGACAAGAAAGGCGCAACGGCCCATGATTTGCTGCTTGACGAGATTGATGGAATGTTCAAGGCTCCCAAGTATGACACGAGCATTCTCGACAAGGTGAACGCCATTGCCGCAAAACCCGAGGTCAAGGCCTCGATGGGCAGTGAAGAAGATGAAGTAGGCTACAGGCTGGAGGCGATAATCAACAGAGTGTTTGCCATGAATCCGCAAGGCTTGCTCAAGTGGCTGGCTTCGCACCGCGACCTCACGAAAAACCATGTGGTTACCATCTTCGAGTCGCTCTTCTCTGAGGGGGCGGTCGACAAATATCTCCTATATCAGCAAATCCAGAAGATGCCTGCAGGAACCGACAAAGACTACTTGGAAAAACTCACTGGCCAGTGGGGACCTGCCGGTGCAGTAGGCTGATTGCCAGATGAAAACCGACAAATGAAAAACGGACTTGATGAGTCCTGAACCTTAATTCTCCTGCCTTACAACACCTTGTAGACAGAAGAATTTTTCACTTTTTGCAAAAAAAATTCATGCACTTGCAACCTTTTTGTGACCGTGTTGCATCTAATGCATGAAAACGCCGCTGAAATGGCAAAAGTGAAACCAAATAAAAACAGAAAGATATGAAACGAATTATTTATGTAATCATGAGCATGACGATGATGTTGATCGTCGGTACTCAAACGATTCAGGCCGAGAAATCGACGGTATTGCACCGAGGCGACACACTGGCCGTGGTGAAAGGAGAAGACACAGTGTATATCATGGGTGGCGAAGCAAGCCTTGCCGAACAGGTGGTGAGCCTCCTCGACGACACGCTGGCTGGCGCACACCTTGAGCGTGGCCATGGCAACCCTCATGTGCAGGTTGACCCTGTCACTGCCAAGCAGCGCGAGAAACTCGTCGAAGAAATGCAGCGCAGCGTGCAGACGATGGTGATAGTGATTGTAGGCACCCTGGTGGTGGGCGTGATACTGATCATCTTGATTGTGGAGTGGTTCAAGCACAAACGCCGCAAAGAGAAATATGAAATTATCTCGAAAGCCATTGAGAACAACTATCCGTTGAACGATGTGATGATTGATGACTTTGGCAACAAGGCCATGGAACAGCCTCCCGTGTTCATGCCGCAGCCCCAGGCTCCAGTTCAACCTCCCATGCCCGGCCAGGCACCCGTGAATCAGGTGAATCAACCGCCCGTGCAGCCTGTGGCAGGTCAAATTAACTGGAATGCTTATAGCTCGGCGTTCACCATGATGGCAGTGGGCATTGGATTCATGGTATTCTTCGCCTTCGCTGGTGGTTGGCCCCTGATAGGTGTGTTCCTGATGGTGTTCCTGATTGGTGCTTTCAAGGCTTTCATGGTGTGGCAACAACAAAAGTCGATGATGGAAGCCATGAGGCAGCAGGCACAGTGGCAGCAGCAACAGCCTCCCATGCCCGAGCCTCCCGTCAACAATCCTGCAGCGAACAACAATCCTCAAGGCCCTGCCGTGAATCAATAATTCCTGACAGCGAGAAAAATGTTAAGCCGAATCGAAGAAATCAAGCTTGTGTCGCAATGCGTGCTTACCGGTGATAAGCGCGCATTCGGCAGGCTCGTCGAGGCCTATCAGCAGCGGGTGCGCAGGTTCTTCCTGAACCTCACCATGGGCGATGAGGACCTCACCGACGACCTCTCGCAAGAGACCTTCATCAAGGCTTATCTGAACATCAACAATTTCAAGGGATTGTCGAGTTTCAGCACCTGGCTGTTCAGGATTGGGTACAACGAGTTCTACAGTTATGTCAGAGCCCGTCGTGAAGAGCGCTTTGACCAGTTGCCCGACGAAGGCGACGAGCAGAGTGCCGTGAACCAGACCGATGCCCAGCTCACCGTGCAGAAGGCGCTCAATGCCTTGAACCGTGTGGAACGCGCGGTGGTGGTGATGTTCTACATCGAAGATATGCCCATCAAGAAGATCTCGGCTGTGATGCAGATACCCCAGGGCACCGTGAAGTCGCATCTTCACCGTGCCAAGGACAAGATGGCTAAATATGTGTGAGATAAAAATGAATGTAACGCTTAAAAAATTGAAAAATCATGAAACGAAGTGCTGAAGATGAAAGACTGGCAAAATTGCTCAAGGACAATGCGCCCGATGTAAAGCCCAACGAGTGGTTCACGCGTCGCGTGATGAACAAGTTGCCCGAGCGCCGTCGCAATTTCCGATGGCTGATGCCAATTGTCTATGCTGTGGCGTTTGTGGCATGCCTTGTCATGTGTGTGAAGTTTATGATGGGCTATAGTGATGCGGTCATCACCGTGCGCGATGTGCTCTACTTTGCAGTGATGGTGGCAGTGACCCTGTTTGTGGGGTGCCAGATGGTGCTCGACTTCGCGCGTGAGTAGCGGCATGCTTGGCTGTCTCTCCGTTGGCAAATAAGTTCCAAAGTCATTGATTAATGAAATAATATATAATTAGCTATTATAATAGTTTATAATAGAAATATTCCGTTATCGTGAGATAATGGAATTATTTTTTTGTAATTTATAGAAAAATAGTGTAAATTTGTAACGCAATCTTAAAAAACATATAATGTACCCCAGAATGAGAAAGATACTGACGTTTCTGTTAGCTCTGATGTTTTCATTGGAGTTGTCAGCTAGCGCCGCCGAGGCGCAAAAGAGAGAACTTCGCTCGGCTTGGATTGCCACTGTGTGGCGCCTCGATTGGCCCAGCACGGCGGGCACCAGTGCGAGTGTGGTAGCAACCCAAAAGAGAAATCTGACCGACATGCTCGACAAGCTCAAGGCACAAAACTTCAATGCTGTCTATCTGCAGGTACGCACTATGTGCGATGCCTTTTATGCCTCGAGTTATGAGCCCTGGTCAAGTTATTTGACAGGCAATCGTGGCTCTAATCCCGGATGGGACCCTCTGGCTTTTGCCGTCGAGGAATGCCATAAGCGCGGCATGCAGTTGCACGCCTGGGTCAATCCCTATCGTTTCAGCACTGGCACCAATTGGAATACACCGCAAGATAATGCACTGCGCAACGCCGGCATGCTGCTGGCCTACACCAACAGCAACGGCACAACCACGATTTTGAATCCCGGCCTTGTATCGGTGCGTCAGCACATCGTGAAGGTGTGCCGTGAGATTGTGCATAACTACGACATCGACGGCCTTGTCTTCGACGATTATTTCTATCCCGATGGTATTCCCACCACCACTGCCGCGGCCGACTATAATCTGTGGAACGATAGCGGTGTGGACATGACCTTTGCCGATTGGCGTCGCAACAATGTGAATCTCATGGTGAGCGAAGTCTATGCCATGGTGCAGGAAGAGAAACCCGAGGTGCGCTTTGGCATTTCCCCTGCAGGCGTGGCTGGCAAGTCGGCCTCGCACTATGGCGTTTCGCCGTGCCCCAGGGGCAGTGACTGGCAGTACGACGGCATCTTCTGCGACCCGTTGGCTTGGTACAATGCCGGAACCGTCGACTACATGTCGCCACAAATCTACTGGAAAACCAATCACTCGACCAACCCCTTTGGCCCTATCACACAGTGGTGGAGCACCATTGCCAACCACTTTGGCCGTCATCATTATGCAAGCCACAGCATCTCGTTCCTGACAAGCAGCAACAATACCAGCGGATGGGCCGATGTGGTGCAGCAAATCAAGTATTCACGTCAGTACAACATGGACAAAGCTCCTGGCGTGGTCCTCTACTCGGCCAAGAACATCAATGGCGACAATGGCGGGGTGAGTGGACTGGGCGATTACCTGCTTGCCAATGTGTTCCAGCACAAGGCACTGGTGCCCGCACTCACATGGAAGAATGCACAGGCTCATGGTGCCCCTCAGAATCTCACGCTCGACGAGGGAGTACTCGAATGGACCGCTGAAGAGGGCACACTGGTGAAGTATGCCGTTTATGCCGTCCCCGAAACGGTGACTCTTCAGGAGGCACAAAGTGCAACGTTTGGCGGTATCTTGAGCAATTATCTGCTCGACGTTACCTATAGCCCCAGTTTTACGTTGCCCTCTGCCTATCAGTCGGGTTATTGGTATGCTGTGAGCGTGGTCGATGGCTACAATATTGAGTATGAAGCCGCCAACACCCTGCGCATGCTAGGCGATTTGAACGCTGATGGCAAAATCGATGTGCTGGATGTGACCGCTATGATCAACATGATACTGAAAATAATTCCTGAGGACCTCACAATGGCCGACGTCAATGCCGATGGAAGTGTGAATGTGTTGGATGTGACCATTCTGATCAACATGATTTTAGGTATCAACTGATAAATCAAAGAAAAAAATAGATAAAAAACATATCACGATGAAAAGAGTATTGTTTTTAATTTTGCTGGTGGCATTGTTGTGCCCAATGGCGATGATGGCGCAAGAAGCGCAGAAACGTGAAGTGCGCACCGTGTGGGTCGCCACCGTTTCCAACATCGACTGGCCCAAGACTCGAGGCACCTCGGCCTCTGTCATAACCAAACAGAAGAAGCAACTCACCGACCTGCTCGACGGCTTTGTGAAAGCCAATATGAACGGCATTTGCCTGCAAGTGCGTCCCATGGCCGATGCACTCTATCAGTCAAGTTACGAGCCGTTTTCGAGTTATGTGAGCGGTACTCGTGGCACCAATCCCGGCTGGGATCCCCTGGCATTTGCCGTCGAGGAGTGCCACAAGCGCGGTTTGGAGTGTCATGCATGGGTCAATCCCTATCGTTTCAGTAACAATGGTGGTAACGATTGCAACACTCCTCAAGACCAGGCCATGAAGAGTTCGGGCCTGCTCATGCAGGTGGGCGACCGTGTGGTGTTCAATCCTGGCTTGAAAGGCTCGCGCGACCATTTGTTGAAGGTGTGCAAGGAGATGATACAGAACTACGACATCGACGGCATCATCTTCGACGATTACTTCTATCCTGGAGGTGGCACACCCACCGACAGCAGCGCTCCCGACTATAACTTGTGGCAAGAGAGCGGCACCACAATGAACATTGCCGATTGGCGCCGATATAACGTGAATCTGATGGTGAAGGATATGTATGACATGGTGCAGGAAACCAAGCCTTATGTGAAATTCGGCATCGGGCCTGCCGGTGTGGCTGGTACGGCTAGCACAAGTGCAGGCGCCCATGGCGTGACACCGTGCCCCACGGGCAGCGACTGGCAGTATAACCAGATTTACAGCGACCCCCTGGCATGGCTTGAAGAAGGCACCATCGACTATATTTCGCCACAGCTCTACTGGAAGACCAATCACACGACCAATCCCTTTGGCCCACTCACGCAGTGGTGGAGTTACATTGCCAACCACTATGGCCGTCATCATTATGCCAGCCATAACATCTACTTTATGGAGAGCACCAACTCCCTGGCCGACTGGCAAGAGATTTGTCAGCAAATTCAGTATAGCCGCGACTACAATATGGATAATGCCCCGGGTGTGAACTTCTATTCGGCTAAATACATCGATGGCCCCACTTGTTCGGGCCTTGCCGACTATTTGGCTTCGACCTTGTTCACCCACAAGGCATTGAATCCTCCCATGACGTGGAAACCCAAGATAAACTTCAGCGCGCCTGCCAATCTGGAATTGAACGATGGCATGCTGTCGTGGACAGGCGTCAACCAGCCGCTCATTCGCTACTCGGTCTATGCTGTCCCCGAAGGCATGTCGCCCGATGAGGTGCAGAGCCAGCAGTTCGACGGCATCAAGAGCGACTACCTGATAGGCGTGACCTATACGCCCTCATTTGAATTACCCGATGATTACACCTCTGGCTACTGGTATGCCGTGTGTGTGGTCGATGGCTGGGGCAATGAGTTTGATGCGGCCTATATCAATGCGCCTGTCGACTATGCCCAGCAGGTAACACTCCTTT
>JAEEVB010000111.1 GCA_016287065.1 Muribaculaceae bacterium | reverse complement strand
GGGCAAAATAGCACTCGTGAACAAGGCAAAAATGCAATACCTGAACAATGGTATGTTTTTTACTTTAGACCAACAGAGTTTTGGTTTGAACTATGTCGTACAAGATAACAATAGCAACAGTTTCTACATTTGCTATGATTATCTGACTTCTTTAAACACTACTTTAATTCTATATTTTAATTGGGACGGCTACTCCCCATATCCAGGTGCCAGCAGTACTGAATCAATGCTCCTTCATGCCGAGGCGGCCAATGTTCAGAGTTACAGCAACCCAGTCGGACAGATTAGTTTTTCGAACCTTGATGTACAAGATGAAAACTGCTCCTTCACCTGCGCTTACAGCGGCAATGAGTCGCACACGCTGAAAGTCTATATCAACGGAACGCTACAGCAGAATGCTTCGTCATATACAATTGAGCGCACCGATGAGGCACAGCAGGTAACCGTCCGTGCCGAAGTCTTTTTCAATGGCAATATATTCCCTATACGCACTGAAAAGACCTATGAGGTTCCCGCACGGCCACCGTTTCCCTATGCCACAACCACATGGGGTTCAACTGAACCCATTCAATGGTACTTTTTGACTTTCAATGCATCCTCAGGTGGTTATCTCTTCCCTGAAGAAGATGACTCAGGCGGTTTCAAGGTCGCGGTCAATATTGAGAGTGGCACCGATGAATTCATGTGGTGCTTTATGAAGATGCCATCGGGTAGAATCGCACTGGTGAACCTTGGAGTTATGCAATATATGGACAATGGCCTCTATTTCACTTTAGACGAGCAGAGTGCAAATTTGTGCTATGTGAAGTATAATGATGATACAAGTAATTTCTACATTTTCTATACCGACCAGTCAAATGTTAAAAGATATCTTAACTGGACACCTGGCCAATTATATCCAGTGGCCAGTAGTGAGCCGGTAAGGAGCCTAAGAGCAGAGCATGCTTTAGAACAGAGTTTCAGCGCCGCAACCGGGCAAATCAATTTTTCAGACCTTGATGTACAAGATGAAAACTGCTCCTTCACTTGCGCCTATAGCGGCAATGAAGCGCACTCGCTGAAGGTCTACATCGACGGAACGCAAGTGCAGAATGCTTCGCCATACACAATTGAGCGCACTAACGTGGCACGGCAGGTAACCGTCAGGGCCGAAGTCTACTTCAATGACTATATATTTCCTATATATTCCGAAAAGACCTATGAGGTTCCCGCACAGGAGATTATCATCACCGAGCTCGCGTTCACACCTTATTATGCTTATACTCCTAACAACGTGCAGACCGATTCGGCCGAGAACTATCTCAAGCTGTTCGACAAAAACAAGAACACCAAGTGGTGCGTCGACAACAGCACGGGCTCCTGGGAGACCATCTGGGTCGACTTCAAGAGCAATGTTCCATTCATACCCATGGGCTACACCATGACAACCGCTTCCGACACCCACAGTTGGCAAGGACGCAATCCCAAGAAGTGGAAAATCTATGCCAAGGCCCATGAGAACGACGACTGGACCACCATCGTCGATGTCACCGACGGCGCTGCAGCTGGACTGGGCACCGCCAACACCACCGACTACAGCTTCACTATCGATGGCGTGAACACGCCGTATCAATATTTCCGCTTCGAGGTGAGCGAAGTGTGCGGCAAGGGCGGCTGGCAGAACAACCATTATGTGTTCCAGCTTGCCGAGCTGGCACTGACGGGCGAGCCTGCCTCCATTCCTGAACCGACGCCGCCATTTGTGCCGTCACCCAGCCTCATGAGCTATCCCATTCACTGGTATCAGCTCAAAATCAACGACAAGTATGTCTACTATAACCCCGACGCGACTTATAAAGTATCCTTGACCTCAACCGAGTCGACCGACGACGCCTACCTGTGGTGCTTTGAGGAACTCGCGCCCGACTCAATTGTGATTTACAACAAATTGAAAAAAGAATACATAAGAATGGGTAATTCCCTGATATGGACCCCCACCGCTTCGATGATTAACTATGCTGAGCCGAAAGACGAAACGGGATTCTATGTCTACTACTATAATGGTAATACAAAATATTATCATTTGGAGCAAGCTGGTTACGAGGTTTTGGCACAGACACAACGGGAGGATTTGGCCCAACTCTTCAATGCCATTGAGGTGCAGGTTGAAGAAGATCATGGTGAAATCAAAGAGGCCAGGCTCATTCCCATGGCTGCCTACACACCGAACAATGCCAATACCAATGAGAACGAAGACTATCGCAAACTGTTCGACATCGACAAGTCCTCCAAGTGGTGCGTCGACAACAGCACTGGCTCGTGGGAGACCATCTGGGCCGACTTCAAGAGCAAAGAGCCATTCATTCCCACAAGCTACACCTTGACCACCGCTTCCGACACCTACAGTTGGCAAGGCCGTAACCCCAAGAAGTGGAAAATCTATGCCAAGGTCAATGAGACCGACGACTGGACCACCATCGTCGACGTGACCGACGGTGATGCCGCAGGACTGGGCTTTAATAATATGGCAAACTACAGTTTCCCCATCGATGGACTCAGCACGAAGTACCAGTACTTCCGTTTCGAGGTGAGCGAAGTGCGCGGCCAGGGCGGCTGGCAGAACAATCATTATGTGTTCCAGCTTGCCGAGCTGTTTATGAGTGGCTACACTTTAAGTACAGCTGTTTCGGGTGATGCCAATGGCGACAATAAAGTAGACGTGAACGACGTTACTGCTGTCATCAACTATATTCTGGGCAAGAATCCCACTCCGTTCAATGTCAACAACGCCAATGTGAATGGCGACGCCAAGATCGATGTGCTGGATGTGACGCTGATTATCAATATCATCTTGGGAATCAACTGATTCCCAAGATGTTGGCTAGGGCTAAATTCTTGCTTCGCAGGAGTTTGGGGGTGAGAGATTAGAGAATAGCTCGGAGAACTCCGAGTTCTCTGAAACATCCGAGAACCTGATAACTGAAACCTGACAACTAAAAACTAAAAACTAAATAATTATGAAAAAGTTACTTTTTTTATTAGCAGTATTATTTCCTGTGATGTTGCAGGCACAGCCATTTGTGGCCACGCCCGACCCCGGCACAATGCCCATTCATTGGTATAATTTGAATTTAGGTGATTGGAACATTTATGCCACTCCCGATCCATCGGGACAATTAGTTCAAGAAGTATGGATGAGTATGGGAGGAGATGATCATTACAGTCATCCTGGCTATATATGGTGTTTTGTGGGCGATCCTGAGTCTGGTTACAGGCTTTACAACAAGCAAACAAAGTCTTATCTGAGTAACGGTGCTCACTGGAGCGATACCGGACCATTTGACTATTGTGAAACAGGTAATGGAGAAGAGTTCTACATCTATTGTAACATTCCCGATCCTGAGACTTCTGTTGTTACTAAGCAGTATCTTACTTACAAGAACAATGAGGGTTTTTCGTTCACAACCGACAAACAAACAACTTTTAGGGCGATTGAGGTCAATGTTGAAGAGGACCCAAATGTGACACCCCAAGCTTCGATTTCATTTGATACTTATGAAAGTTATTGTACTGTGAAAGCTACGGGTGTTGGTACAATACATCTCTATGTTAATAGTGCAAGCGTTGATAATCCTTGTTCAATTCAGCGTACCAATAAAGACAAGGTGATTATTGTAAAAGCCACGGCACAGGAACAAGGCAAGGAGATGAGTACCATCACAAAGCAATTCACCGTTCCCAAACTGGAGGGCTCCGACCCGCATGTTGTTGTGCTCACATTCACACCCTACGACGTGCACACACCTAACAATGTGCAAACCAGCTCGGCCGAAGACCATTACAAGCTGTTCGACAAAATGAGGACAACCAAGTGGTGCGTCGAGAACGGCACTGACACTTGGGAGACCATCTGGGTTGACTTCAAGAGCAATATTCCATTCGTCCCCACAGGTTACGTTATGACCACGGGCAACGACACAGATCATTGGAGAGGTCGCAACCCCAAAAAGTGGAAAATCTATGCCAAAGCCAAGCAGGCCGACTCCTGGACCACGATTGTTGATGTGAGCGATGGTGCCGCTGCTGGCCTGGGCACTGCCAATACTACCGACTACAATTTCAACATCAGCGGCGTCAACACCGAGTATCAATACTTCCGTTTCGAGGTGAGCGAAGTGTGCGGCAAAGGTGGCTGGCAGAACGACCATTATGTGTTCCAACTTGCCGAACTGGCGCTCACGGGCACCACTCCAGATGTTGACACTGGCGATATCAACGGCGATGGCAAAATCAATGTGAGCGATGTCACGGCACTCGTCAACATGGTTTTGGGTGTTGTTCCCAAGGATGACGAGCGCGCCGACTTGAACGGCGACGGAAAAGTCAACGTGACCGACATCACCGCACTCATCAACATCATTCTCGGTATCATCTGATTTGTAATAGGGTAGAGTAGCAAAGTGGTTTTTCCGGCCATGAATATTTACAGAATTAAAACTGCTCGAAAACTATACAAATAACTAAATAATGATTTAAACCTATGAAAAAGATTTTATTAACTGCAGCACTCTTGCTGACTTGTGTGCAAGTTGCCTGGAGCTCTGACTTTGAGTATGACAATTTTGCCTACAACATCAATGAAGATGGCACGGTGTCTCTGGTTTACAACAACTATACTGCCTCGGTTGCAGGTCATGTCGTTATTCCCGATCAAGCGCTCTATAAAGGCCGTTATTACAAGGTTACAGTCCTTAATGAAGCGTTCCGAGACAATGGTAACATCACCTCGGTAACTTTTGGAAAAAACATCAAAACAATTGGTGCCTATTCTTTTTATGGTTGTTCAGGCCTAACGGGGGTGGTCACTATCCCCGAGGGTGTTACCAGCATCGGTAATTATGGTTTTGGCAATTGCAGCGGACTGACTGGTGTGAGCATTCCCAAGTCGCTCGCAAGCATCGGTGAATATGCGTTTTATGAATGTGAAGGATTGACGGCCGTTTATGTCACCGACATTGCTGCCTGGTGTAGGCTCTCGTTTAATATGTTTTGGGATAGTCCACTCAGTTATGCACATCACCTGTATTTGAATGGCGCCGAGGAACAAAATCTCGAAATCCCCGATGAAATAACCTCCATCAATGATTGTGCTTTCTATGAATGTACTAGTCTGCAGAGCATGAGCACGGGCAATGGTGTGGACACCATTGGTTGGAGATCTTTCTATTATTGTACCAATTTGAGGACTGTCATCTTTGGCCAAAAAGTCGAATACATTAAGGATAATGCCTTTTCCGGCTGCTCAGCATTGAGCGAAATCTTTTCCTATCCCGTAGACCCGCCGACTCTCCAAGACTATGATGCGTTCAGGGGAGTAGATGTCTTCTCGCTCACTTTACATGTGCCCAAAGGTTCCAAAGAGAAATATCGAAAATATTATCCGTGGTATCACTGTACCATTGTCGAAGACCTGGTGACAACAACTCCTGGCGATGTCAACGGCGATGGCAAGGTGAATGTCAGCGATGTGACGGCACTCGTCAACATGATTTTGGGTGTTGTTCCCAAGGATGACGAGCGCGCCGACTTGAACGGCGACGGAAAAGTCAACGTGACCGACATCACCGCACTCATCAACATCATTCTCGGTGTCATCTGATCTGTAATAGGGTAGAGTTGCAAAGTGGTTTTTCCGGCCATGAATATTTACAGAATTAGAACTGCTCGAAAACTATAACAAATAACTAAATAGTGATTTAAACCTATGAAAAAGATTTTATTAACTGCAGCACTCTTGCTGCTCGCTTCGCTAAGCGCCAGCGCTTACGACTTTATGTACAACGGCCTGTGCTACAACATCACGGGCGATAACACGGTGTCTCTGACCTGGGAATTGTTTCCCGACATGAACCCATCGGCTTACAGCAATTTGGGTGGCACAGTCACCATTCCCGAAACCGTGTATCACAGCAACAAAGCCTATACCGTTACCGCCATCGGCCCTGCTTCTTTTAGTAAATGTGCAGTCATTACAGGGGTTTCAATCCCCAAGACGGTCAAAACCATCGGGGCTAGTGCCTTAACTTACTGCACATCGTTAAGCAGCGTCACCTTCGCCGAGGGTAGCGAGCTCACCGAAATACAAAATTTTGCATTTAATTATGATACCTGTCTGGTCTCGATAACGCTGCCCAACACGGTAAGCACCGTTGGTGATGGAATTTTTACTAATTGCAAAAAACTACAATCAGTCAATATTCCCACCAGTCTCACTTATATAGGTTGGTCCATGTTCTCAGGCTGCTTATCGCTAAAAAGTTTTGATATCCCTAATTGGGTGACTTTAATTAAAACATATGCTTTTCACGCATGTGATGCCTTAGAAAGGGTTTCCATTCCAAATAGCGTTAGAACTATAGGCTCTAATGCATTCCAGAGTTGTACAAGGTTATCAAGCATGACCATCCCTAATAGCGTTGACTCAATTGGCATCTATGCTTTCAATCAATGCAAGGGATTGAGAAGCGTGGCTATTCCCAGCAGTGTCAGAACTATAGGTGTTCATTCGTTTACTAGTTGCGATGCCCTTGAGACACTGAACATCGACAGCAATGTGGCAGTAGATATCAAGTATTATACCAAGAGCGCACTCAAGACATTGACGCTGGGCAACTCGGTTACTGTTATTCCTGAGAACGCTTTCAAGGATTGCCCCGCACTGGAGTCGGTGACCCTGCCTAACAACTTCAGCAGCATTGGCAACTCGGCATTCGCCGGCTGCACCTTGCTAGGCGATGTCACTAGCCTGCGAGAGAAGCCCATCGGCATCGATGCAAGCGTGTTCAGCGGAGTTCAGGTAAACGGCTACTGCGACCTGCATGTGCCCAAAGGCAGCGTGGGTCGTTACCGCGCCATGGATGTGTGGAAAGACTTCTATGTGATTGACGAGGGTGCCGGCCAAGGTGGCGGCACTGGACTGAGGGGCGACATTAATGGCGACGGCAAGGTGAATGTGACCGACGTCACCACACTCGTCAACATCATCCTCGGGGTCATCTAACCCAATCAAATATAAACACAATAAGGGCTGGCATTTGCCAGCCCTTTGTGTGTTCATGACATGACTCCCACCACCCCCATCCCTTATCTTTGCCCCTCCATCCACCCCCGAGTCCTCCGAGATTGTGCGGCATTGCTGTAGATTGCGTTATTGCTGTAGGGACAGGGCGTGCCCTGTCCGTTCAAGGCGTGCCCTGTCCGCCCTCCGTGACTTCTGAGATTGTGCGGCATTGCTGTAGATTGGGTCATTGTTGTAGGGACAGGGCGTGCCCTGTCCGTCCGGCGTCGTGTCCTGTCCGCTAAGCCCCGTAGGGGCGTGTGAAAATAGGCAGAGGTGGAGCCGTAGGCGCAACCCCTGTAACGGATGATAGGTAATAATATTAGCCCCGTCGGGGCGACAGAAAATAAATATGAAAGATTTGATACTATTTGTAAGATTTCCCGGGCGCAGCCCGGCCTAGATTCCCAGCGCGTGCCCTGTCCTCCACCCATATTTCCCGGAATTCCCATTTTTCCCACGCTTCCCCCACATCCCAAAAAGCAAGCGAGGCGTGACATGATTCTGCCCGCCTCGCTGTGTATCGTGGCCCAGTTATTTTCTAAGGGTTAGAAGGGGAGGTCGTCG
>JAEEVB010000110.1 GCA_016287065.1 Muribaculaceae bacterium | reverse complement strand
GGTGTTATTATAAAGTTTCACATAGTCGTCGCCATAGTACTGGTTGCCCGTTGAGCGCAGCGTGCCAGTGAAGAAGATTTCTGAAATCACAAAATCATCGTTCACAATGTTCTCGTAAGCTTCGATGGTGAAAGTGTGATCTGCCAAGGTGATTTCGACCGAGGGAGTGTAACCCGTCAGGTGCCTTTCCACCTGTTCGCCATCGGCCATGCAGCGCACTTGCGCCTCATAGGCGACATCATACAGTCCCGTGCGCAACTGAATGTCGCTGCGCGAACTGTATTTCACCACACTGCCTGTGGTCACATTTCTCACCTCGAAGGTCTCGCTCACGACCTCAACATCGGCCAGGCCGTCAGGCATCACTACATTAATAGTGGGTGCAACCTGTGCATTGCGTCCGTCATCGAGCGTGTCGTCGCACGACCACAACAGCATGGTTGCGGCCAGCAGCAGTAGTGATTGAGTTAATTTCTTGTGTATCATTATTCTATTTTCATTTGTTGTTTTTATCTTATAAACTAAAGTTCAATTCCATCCCGAAGTAGGGGTCGGTGACGCGCCTCACCATCAGGCCATTGCTCTTGTAGTCGGGCAAGTAATCGAGCAAGCGATTGGCAAAGACGGCTATCTTCAGGTGCTTGCCTATCTCCTTGGTGGCTTTGAGGTTGATATACATGGCAATGGGCGTGGTCTGGCGCTTGTAAGAGTCGTCGTTATAGGTCTTGACAAGGAACTGCAGCATAGGGTCGGTCTGAGCCGCAGTTGTATAGGGGTGCAACTCGCCGTCGGCCACATCCAGATAATAGTCGGGCACGCCATTCTGCCACATCTTTTTTGAGGTTACATACCACATGCACTGCACCGAAGTGGAAAAAATCAGTCCCCAACGCTTGATTTGCGTGTCGAACATGAAATTGGTGTTAAACTGCTCGTTCACACGGCCATCGTTGCAGTCATAGTAACCCACATAGCTGCGGCTTACTGCCTCGTTGCCCACCACATCGTTCACCGTCTGATAGAGCATGCGCGAATTGGTATAGGTCGAGCGGAACCACGCACCCGTCACGGTGAGCGCGGTTGCCAGCGGTTGCCAGCGGGCGGTATTGAACACAAATTCCAGACCTTGCTTGTCGAGGCGGCTGCCATTGTCGACCTGCGAGTAACCACTCAATTCCCGTACGGGAGCCACGGGCAGATCGTCGAGCACAGGTGGCGCAACGAGTTGCTCTGGCACCACGCCCGAGGCATCGTAACGCACATAATCGTAGGGAGCATAGACAGCACTGTAACGGAAACCCGAGCGCATCTTTTCCTGAAAATAGGTGACTTGCAGCCTATTCTTCCCAATCGATGCACCAAGTCGCACCTCCCATTTGTGGTTGACGGCGGGCTTGAGACGATGGTTTTCACGCGAGTTGATGTAGGTGCGCAGACTGATGCGACTGTTTTCAAGCGGCTTCAGAATGTCGTAGTAGTTGAGTTGAATGAAATCGCTGTAACTCACTTGCGGATACAGGTAGTCGATGGTGGGCATCTTGGTGGTGAGTCCGTAGCCTCCAGCCACATACCACTTGACGGTCCTCTGCCCTACCCTGAACTCAGGCAGCGTGAGTTTGCCATTGAGGCGCGGGTCGAAGTACACACGCCCATGCATGTCGTAGTGGCGGGCGAGATGCAGCAACTGAATGGTGCGCACACCCAGCTGCAATTCCAGTCGGGTGTTGCCCATGGGCGCCGTCAGGTTGTTTTCGGCATAGGCCGAGAGCACACTGAGCGAGGGAATATCTTTATAGGCACGCGGGCGCGTGGACCATGAAGCCGACAGGGGACGTGTGAGGTCATACACCTGACCGTTGCCGTAGTTCTTTGACAAAGTCCATTCCAAGCCCACCTTATAGTCGTTTTTCACCTTTCCCTTCATCCACATACCTTCGCCCTTGAGTTTCACAAACAGATTCATGGGTTTGCCGTCACTCACATAGTCGGCAATATACTCGCCCAGCAGATACTGGCCGTCATGCACGCCCTCGTCGAGTGTGGTGGGTGCTATCGAGGCCCGCTGGGGAGCCACTTGCTTGCGACGCTCGAGGCGGTCGGTCTGGTAACTGACCGAGGCGTTGAGATTGAGCAGATGCAGCCAAGTGAGTTCAGGGAAGGTGAATGTGAGATTGCTGGTGTAATTGATGCGGTTGTAACGCGACTTGTACTCGTTGATTTTGCCATAACTCAAGTCGGGGTCGGTCTTGGAGTTGTCGAACGAGCCGGTATAGTCCACACCTGTTATCCACTGGGTCTCAAATTTTGGACTCAGAAACTTCAGGTTGAAACGGGTGCTCACATTCACTCGCTTGTAGTTCTCGAGCGTGTTGCGTGGGTCGACCTTTGAGTCAAGAAATCCACCATCCACATTCATGATATGGTCGGTCTTGCCCAGATAAAACCCCTTACCTACACTTACGAGTTTGCTATACTGGTCGGCCTTGAAGCGGGCGGTGAGCGGTGTGGCCTTGCGTATACGTCTGATGTTGACCATGCCACTGGTGAGATTGCCATACTCGGCCGAGGGTATGCCACGCACAATCTCCACGCTTTCGATGTTGTCGGTCGAAATCGTACGCATGTCCACGCCCTTGTTGGTCATGTCGCGCTTGAACTCGGGCGAAGTGGCATCGGTCGACGAACCCGGCACATTCTGCATGTTGGCATCGCCGTTGATGGGAGCGCCATCGACCATAAACAAGGTGCCGAGCGACGAGATATTATAGTCGGGGTTATCAGTCTTGCCTCCAGTGGCTCCCATTGTGCCCGTCTCGCGCAACTGAATGGTGTTCACGCTGCCCATGTTGGGGGTGTGGGAGATGTTACCCGGCAAGAGTTCAAGCAAGTCGGTGAAGCTGGTGGGCTGCAAGTGGGTCATTGCCTCGCGGTCGATCCGCGACGAACTCGTCAAACCCGTAGTTTCCTTGGCGGTCACCACCACCTCGTCGAGCAATTTGCTGTTCTCCGAGAGTGTCACATTCACGGTGGCATTGCCACGCAACGCTACAGACTGCGTGTGCTTCTCATAGCCCACATAACTCACCGTGAGCGTGTAATTCCCTTTCTTGGCACGCAACGAGTAGCGCCCGCCCACATCGGTCGACACAGCATAGCCACCAGGCGACAGCGTAACGGTAGCATAGGCGATTGCCTCGCCCGTAGCGCTATCGTGCACACTGCCTTGCAGCACACAGTCTTGCCCTCTTGCGGCAAGAGTCACCATAACAAACAATATATATAACGCGATTTGTTTCATTATCATTTAAAAAACTGGTGCAAAATTACCGATGGCAACAAGGGCGCACAATACCCTCAAAAGGTTATTTCTTGCACTTCTTTTCACTATTTTTGGTGATTGCCCCCGGGAAAAAACGCCACTAATTTTGCCACCAAAAACAATAATCTCAAAAAACACAACAAAAAAATGAAAAAACATTACACCTTTATGATGGCCCTCGTTGCATCGGCTTCATTGTCGATGGCAGCTCAAGGGCTTAGCGGCACCCAGACACTCTGGGCAAAACAAATCGTGAACAGCGAGAGTGCCACCGTGCAAAACATGACCACTCAAGGCAGCAACATGGCACTTGCCAACGACGGCGGCCTCTTCATTGTGGGTCAGGCAGGGTCTTCTTCGACCGCCCAGAACATCCTCTTTGGCGACGAGGTCATCGCACAAGGCACCAACTACAGTGGCAACAGCGCCAACCAAGGACTCGTCTTCTCAAAAATAGGTGCCGACGGAACCGTAGCCTGGACCATTGCCTCGACCAACGGTGAGGTGGGTTCCAACGAAAGTTATGTGGCTGTTACCGACGACGGTGGTGCCGTGCTCTTTATTAATATGCGCCACACCGAAGGCCACCTCACCGACCGCATCGCCCTGCTCGACGGCAAAGGAGTTTCGCATGAAATCGATTGGGACATCGACGGCGAACGCTGCTACCGCGCTTTTGTGATCAAGGTTGATGCCAATGGCGGCATTGAATGGATGCGCGATATCGTTGCCAATAACTATGCCGATGCCGAAACCTATCCCGAGTGGACTCAGACAAGTCACAATATAAGTCAAGGTATTTTCACCTATGCGCTTGCCATTGACAACGAGGGCAACATCTTCGTGGGCGGTCGCATGTGTGCAGCCTTGACCATTGGCGATGTCACCATCCAGCCTCACAACGTGAGCACGTGGAATGGCAACGCACAGACTTCGGTGGGCAACCTCTTTATCGTGAAACTCGATGCCAATGGCAATTATCTGAACCATCTTGTAACCGAAGGCAGTGCCACACAAGAGAATGTGCGCGCACTCCAGGTAGTGGGCAACAAACTCTATATGTTCGCTTGGATTGCCGGTCTGGGTGGCACCGAGTTCTCGCTGGGCGGCCAAACGGTCACACCTGCCACTGTGAACGGCAGTCTGTGTGTGGCATTGCTCGACACCAACCTGAATGTAGAGTGGCTCAAGTTCCACGAATCGACCGTGAGCGGCAGTGCTTGGCAAATGCCTACCATGGACGTGATTGGCGACAAGATCTATTTGATGGGTACTGCTAAATATGGTCTCACCATTGGAACCACCAACTACACCAACCAGCCCACCAACAAGGCCCGCCAGTCGTGGCTCGTGCAACTCAACGCCGACAACGGCGAAGCAATGGCTTGCACTGTGCTTGCTACAGGTAAAATGCAAATGCAACATGGTTTCTTTGGTGCCTACGAAGGCCAAGACGGCTCGCTCTATGCCATTGAGCGCGGCCTCACCCCCTCAGCCTCATTCGGCAGCGACCTCATTCTTTACAAGTTCAACCCCGCCACCCTCGAAATCACCGACCAGGCTCAGCTGGCACTTGGCAGTTGCGACGGACAGTCGCTCATTGCACACGGCACCAACCTGTATGTGATGAACCGCTGGGGCAATAAGAACGAGGCCATCAGTTTCATCAACAGCGATCTTACCTATGCCTACAGTGCCTTTACTTGGGGCGTTTCGGCTTTCCAAGTTCCTGAGACTGCCAGTGGTGTAGAAAGCATCACCATCGATGGCGACAAGGAAATCACCATTCAACAACCCACTACTCTTGTGGCCACCTTGCTGCCTGCCAACATGAGCAACAGCGACATCATCTGGTCGTCGAGCGACCCCAGCGTCATCAGCGTTGACGAGAATGGTCTTGTGGCTCTTGCCAATCGTGCTACCGGTAACAATGCCATCATCACAGCAACCTCGGCCGTCAATCCCAATATGAAGGCTAGCGTGAAAGTCACCTATTCCACAGCAACTGGCCTTAACGACCTCAACAGTACAACTACCACCACTCGCCAGAACAATGTGTACACCATCGACGGACGCATTGTGCGCACAGGCACCACCAACACGCAGGGTCTGCCCGCAGGTCTCTACATTGCCGGTGGCAAAAAAGTGATTGTGAAGTAATCAAAGATATATGAAAAGAATATTTCTAACTACAGCTTTAGTGCTGGCGTGCAGCTTCATGCTGCATGCCAGTTCTTTGTCTCAGGTCACCACGCAATGGGCCAAACTGCTCGACGCATGTCCTCCCGACATGGGCATCACACTATGCAATGACGGCAACGCGCTCTTCTACTTTTCGGTTACCGGCTCTTCGGTGGGTTCGGGAAGCAGCGGGTTTGAACAGGATTATGTCGATCCCTCCGCCAGCATCTACTTCGATGGTCAACTCATTGCCACAGGCGCAGCCTATCAGGGCTCGGGATTCAACAACAACTTCAGCCTGATAAAAACCGACCTCGACGGTAATTTCCAGTGGACCGTCTATTCGACCAGTGCCGATATCATGTCGAACAATGGTGGCGTGGTGAGCGACGGCAACGGTGGCGTATTTGTCTCATGCGTTGTGCGACACACCGACAACCTGCGCACCCAACCTCTGAGATGGGTCGATGCCACAGGGCAGGAAGCCCTCATCAACTGGACACTTGCCACTGATGAAACCCCTCGTTACTATCAAGGCCTGCTGTTGCATGTCACCAGCCAGGGCACCATCGATTGGCATCGCCTCATCGAGGTGAGCGATGCCCCGCAGCCAGCAGCCAACGACAACAATGCCGATGCAACCACTACGGCTTTCTACATCCCCGCCATGACAGGCGATGACCAAGGGAACTGCTATCTGGCCATGCGCTACTGCAACCCCGTCACTTTTGAAACAGCACAGCAACAGACTGTTACTTTTACCCCTCACAACACGCAAGGCTGGACGGGCGACTCGCAGGAATCTCGTGGCGACTTGCTGGTGGCCAAGTTCAATGCACAAGGCTTACTCACGCACTCACTCACCACAACGGGCACGGCCCTGCTCGAATCGTCGCCTGCCCTCAACATGAGCGGCAACGACCTTATCCTGAACTTTGTGGCAACCGGCAACGGCACCGACGACATTGCACTCGACGGCCAACCTGTGGGACTTGCGGGCAACACCCAGGCGAGCATGGTCACAGCACGGCTCAGCAGCGAGCTCAAGGTGAAGTGGCTGCAGCATTTCAAGGGCGAAATGACCAGTAACAGGCCGAGTGTGCTGCAGTATAACCAGGTGAGCATCGTAGGCAACAATTTGTGGATTACCGGAATGGGCAACTTCAAACTGAACAGTTCCGACGACGCTCAGTTTATCGAAACTGCTACAGGCAATGTGCGTGAAGGCTTCGTGATCAAGTGCGACCTGGCCGATGGTCACTGGGTGAACGCCACCACAAGCCGCGCCGCGTTTCCTGATGTGAAAGCCATAACGGGCTACTTTGGCGCTTTTGAGAGCCAGGACGACAACAATGTCTACCTCTATGGCTACTCTTGGAATGGCAGCGGCATTTCAATCACGTCTCTCGACCAGTCGACACTCGAGCCTGTCGAGATGCAGTCAATCATAACTGGCGGAAGCATGCCCACAGCACAATGCTGCATGGCAACTGGCAATATGCTCTATACCATGAGCCGCGGACGTGACCAGGGCATGGAGTCGCAATATCTGCATCCCATCAACAGCAGCACCTCCCTCTCCACCCTCGATTGGGCGGTATGCCTTGCCGCATTCGAGCTGCCCTTCAACGTCAAGGAAAACGCTCCGGGCCTCAAGGGCGACATGAATGGAGACGGCAAGGTGAATGTGAGCGATGTCACCGTGCTCATCAACAAGATTCTTGGTATCATTGCTCTTGATCAAGAAGTTGCCGACGTGAATGGTGACGAAAAAGTGAATGTGAGCGATGTGACTGCTCTCATCAACATCATTCTCGGAATCGCTTGAACCACAAGCATTCATCCCACCACACAATGCGGGACCAGACCAACGTGCCGGTTCCGCATTGCGCACAAATGCTCACCACTCTTCGATAGCGGCAAGCACTCGAATGTTCTATTTTTATTCTTGAATGAAAAAATGTGACACATTTGATTGTAGAAATAAGAAAAAATCGTATATTTGCCCGTTACAATTGTCTTTTATCTCTTTTTTAACTAAAAAACTAAAGCACAATCATGAAAATATCGATAGTTGGAACCGGATATGTAGCACGGGTCACTAGCGCTTGCTTCTCTGAACGGGGCGTGAAGGTGACCTGTGTCGATCCCGACAGCCAAAAGATAAACCA
>JAEEVB010000109.1 GCA_016287065.1 Muribaculaceae bacterium | reverse complement strand
GGGGGCCGATGTCGCGCTTGGCTCTACCATACCCTTGTCGAGCATGTCGATTTCGGCAGCATACTGGTTGAGCCAGCATTGCACGGTTTTGGGCACATTGTTGGAATCGAAGCTGCCCTTGTCGCTATAGCCCAACACCTGCTCGGTGCGACTGTCGCCGCTGACGATGACGAATCCGTGGCCAGGCTGTGCATTAAACACATAGTAGGCGGGTGTGGCAGCCGTTGTTACCTCGGCATCACCTTGCCTTGGTGCCATGAGTGGGGCAGATGTGGCAATGACGCCCATGCCGTGCTGCTGCATAAACTGTGCGGCAATGCTGCGTGCCGCATTCTCGCTCACTTGAGCGGCTTGCATCGTGGCGCATGTGAAAAGTGCCAGGCTTGCGATAATGATATGTCTTGTTTTCATTTTATAATGATTGAATGGAGGCGAGACATCGACAGGGTGTCTCGCCTCCTGAGTTAAAAACGGGTTTAGTTGATGCCCAGGATGATGTTGATGATAAGGGTCACATCCATCACATTTATGTTGGCGTCTCCGTTCACATTGGCGTTTTCGAAGATGAACGGACTTGGATTCTTGCTCAGGATGTAGTTGATGGTTGTGGTCACATCGTTCACATCCACCTTGCCGTCACCATTGGCATCACCAGGCTTGCCAGTGGGCTTCTCGGTGAAGTAGCCGGGATTGCTGGTGCCGCCATCGATGTGGGCATAAGCCTTGTTGATATGGTTTTCATCATAGGTGGTGCCCATTCCGCCTACCAGATTGGTGCAACCATAGAACATGTAACTGGAGTTGATCACATTGTCTGTGGTCCATCCGTCGCCCACATAAATGGTCTTGAGGTTAGCACTGCTGTTGAACATGGAGTAGGTATTCACCAGTTTGCCCGTGTTGAAGTGGCTTAGGTCGAGTGTGGTGAGGTTTGTTCCTTGGAACATGTGCCGCATGATGGTCACTGAATCTGTGTTCAGATATTCCAGACCTGTGATTTCGGAGAGGTTGGCCATGTTGATGAACCAGCAGTAGGTGCTGGTGGGATAGGCATTCTCGAACGATGGGTCAAAGACCACCTTGGTAACATTCTGATTGATATGGTCGGTAACCCATCCTGGATCATTGTATCCCGTATTCAAGGTGTAATTGCGAATATTATGTCCTTGTGCAGGACTTGATGCGCAATAGAAGATGAGCGTGTGCATGAGTTCATGATACTGCACATAGGGCCTAGGTGCATTTATGTCGGTAAAGTATCCTGGGTCGCTGGGGCCACCGTCGATGTGCGCATAAGCGTCATCTATATGGTTGGGGTCGAAGGTCGTGCCTTGACCGCCTACCAGGCTGGTGCAACCGTTGAACATCAGGGCAGAAGAGGTCACATTGGCAGTGCTCCACTGGTTGCCTGCATAAATGGTCTCAAGGCTGTTGCAGCCATAGAATGTGCAGTACATGTCTGTCACATTGCCAGTGTAGATGCTACTCAGGTCGAGGGTCTTGAGGCTTGAGCAGCCTTGGAACATATGGTCGATGCGTTCTAGGTCCTCGGTGTTGTCAAAGTTGCTCATATCAATGTCGGTGAGGCTTGAGCAGCCTTGGAACATGCTTCCCATGTTCTTGGCCTTCACGGGATTGAAGTAGCTTAGATTCAGACTGGTGAGGCTAGAGCAATCGGCAAACATGCGGAAGAACTGAACTGCATTATCGGCCTTGAAGTATTGACCCAAAGTGATGTTTTTGAGGTTGGCGCAGCTGTCGAGCATGGAGGCAAAACTCACCACCTTGTTAGTATTGAAGTTGCTCAGGTCGAGTTCGGTGAGGCTTGTGCAATGCTCGAACATATACTGCATGTCGGTCACATTGCTGGTGTTGAAGTTCATACCAAAATTGAGGACCGGCAGATTCCTGCAGTAAGCAAATGTGCCTTGCATGGCTGTCACATTGCTGGTATTGAAGTTGCTTATATTGAGGCTGTTGAGGTTGGTGCAGCCGTAGAACATGTAGGTCATGTTGGTCACCTTGCTGGTGTTGAAGTTGCTCACATTGAGACTGTTGAGGCTAGAGCAGCCAGCGAACATATTTTGCATGGTGAGCACCTTGCTGGTGTTAAAGTTGCTCACATTAAGACTGCTCAGACTGCTGCAGCCGTAGAACATGCTTGCCATGTTGGTCACACTGTCGGTGTGCAGATATTGCCAGCCTGTGATTTCGGTGAGGTTGGACATCTCGCAGAACCACATCATTGTTGAGGTGGGAAGGGCTTGGTCGAACGAGGGGTCGAACACCACCCTGGTTACATTTTGATAGGTGCCGTCGGTGTACCAGCCGGGAGTTCCAGAATCCAGCGTGTAATTGCGAATATTTTGTCCCTGTGCAGGACTTGCGGCGCAATAGAAGGTGAGCGTGTGCAGGAGAGCATGATACTGCACATAGGGCTTAGGTGCATTGATGTCGGTAAGATATCCTGGATTGCTGGTTCCATCGTCAATGTGTGCATAAGTGGCATCTACATGATTGGCATCGTAAGTGGTTCCCTGTCCGCCCACCAGGTTGGTGCACCCGTAGAACATGAGTTTAGAGTTGCTTACATTTGCTGTAGTCCAACCGGTGCTCACATAAATGATGGAGAGGTTCGTACAATGGGTGAACATGTAGTCCATGTAATGGAGATTGCTGGTGTTGAAGTGGCTCAGGTCAAGTTCGGTGAGGCTGGTGCAGCCTTGGAACATTTCGCCCATTTGGAACACTTCGTCGGTATGCAGGTATTGCCAACCAGTGATAGACGTAAGATTGGCCATCCCTTCAAACCACATCAATGTGGTTTGAGGGCGAACCTCGTCGAACGAGGGGTCAAACACCACCTTGGTTACATTCTGATAGGTCCCATCGTTGTACCAGCCGGGTGAATAGCCGCCTGCCTCGTTCAGGCTGTAGGTGGTGCCTGTCTGGGGCCGTGTGCCATAACGGAAGGTGAGTGTGGTTTCATTGGTCTTTTCCACATACGCTTCCAGTGCCATGGCGCTCAATGCACCCGTTAAGGTGCAGAGGAGTAAAAGGAGAAATTTTTTCTTCATAGCGATGGTATTTAATTTTAATAATTTAGGTTAAATGGTAAAATAAATTTTATAAAACACAAAGATAATATAAAAAATATAAAGTTAATTATCTATTTTTAGTTAAAAGATGTTATTTCATATAGTTGTTTACGGCAAATGTGGTAAGACCTTTTTAAATGAGGATGGGCCCGTTTCGTCATCAACGTGCCATTGTGTGCGATTAACATGGTGCGAGGGTTTGGCTCGGCCATAATTTTGCAACGTGAATCAAAATCACTCAACCCTAAACCCTAAACCTCATCATTTATGAAAAACAATCAAGAACTGAACAAGGTGCTGCAAGAGGCACAAGTGGCGGGCGATGCCGTGGCTCCCGACATGGCCGAGCAGTGCAGCCACCCTCAGCCTCCTGAACTCGCCCCACAGTCTGCTCCTGAGCATCAAGAGCCCACCTTCAGTCAAGTGGTGGCCGAGGCTGCCCAGGCGCTGGGACTGACCGATGCTATTGCCAGCGTGGTCGAGGAGGTGCTTGCTCCACTGGAGCAGGGCCGATTGAGCCACAATGTGGTAAAACTCATTGCGCAGGCCATCAGTCGCGACGAAGACCTGAAAAATGCCGATGCTGCAGGTTACTTGCGCGGGCGCAACGAGAAAATTGAAATTGTGAACCGGGCCGCCACTGAACCTCCAGAAACCGAGGTGAAGCCGGCAGCCTTCCCCCGCTATGCCAAGCGCAGCTTCTGGGACGACTTCGGCTAATTCCTCCAGAACTCGAATTTTCGGCTTTTCAATCACTCGACTACTCGATTGCTCGATTACTCGAAAACTCGACACTATTCTACTATTCCCTATTTTCTATTTTCTAAAAACTACAACCATGAAAACCAAATTCTTTGAACGAGTCAAATGGCTCAAACGCAACGTGAAACTTTTGGTACTGCTATTGGTAGTACTGTTCCTCCTGTTCATCTCGTGCACGGCTGGCGACGGCAGCGGTGCCCAACTGGCCATGGCCACGCTCGTGACCGGTGTGGCTGGCGGCAAGCATGTGGTCGATGGGCCGCTCACCACCGATGTGACCCGCGAGGCTGCCCCCGATCTGCTGCTCAACGAGATTGACCAGCAAATAGTGAAAATTCGCCCCATGGCCACGCCCGTCGACCAGCTCTCTCGCTGTGCAGGCAGCAAGCATGCGGGCTCAATGATTGTCGACTACCACAACGTCGACACCAAGCCCACTTCCACCAAGCTGCACACCGCCTATGTGGCCCCTGTGAGCGAGGCGGCTGCCACCGGCGATGCCTCGAGAGTAAAGCTCTATACCGACAACGACGATATTTTCGACGCTACCGACACCATCCTGGTACAGGGAGTGAACGGCTATGAACCCGACGGACGTGTCTCACGCAGCGAGCTGGTGCTCTATGTGACCTCACGCGACGAGGAAGGTGGCATCTACGCCATGCCCGTAAACGGCAAGAAGATAGGCACGCTCACCAATTGCATGCCCGACATCGACAGTGGCACCACACTCATTCGCATGGGGCGTGCTGCCAGCGAACTCGATGTGATGTCGCCCCAGTTCGAGTCGTTGCCGCAAAAGGCACAGCAGTTCTGTCAGATATTTAAAATGCAGATTGAACAATCAACTTTGCAAAAGCTCTCGAACAAGGAGGTGCCCTGGACCATGAGCGACCAGGAAGAGGCTGCCATCTACGACATGCGACTGGGCATGGAGAAGTCCTTCCTCTTCGGGGTGAAGAACCGCCTGTGGGACCCCGTGAAGAAGGAGAACGTGATGCTCACAGGGGGCATCTGGTATCAGGCGGGCAAGACCTTCAACTACGACGAAGACTCGCTCACGCAAGAGTCAGTTATCGACATGATGCGCGATGCATTTACTGGCAACGCCGGCAGCAAGCGCAAGATTCTGATTGGCGGTTCGGGCCTCATTGGAAGCCTCAACAAACTCAACTACACCAAGGTGGTGACTGCTGCCGAGAGCGTGACCAAGTGGGGCATCGACTTCAACCAGTTGCGCTCCAAGTTCGGCACCCTCTATGTGTTGCTCAGTGAGATTTTCGACGAGGTGGGTATGCCCGACAATGGCCTCATCATCGACCCGCAATATCTCCAGAAGTACAGCCACCTGCCCTTCAGCACCGAGTCGCTCGACCTCAAGAAGAGCGGCGTCAGGAATGTGGATGCCCTAGTTCTCACCGAGGCCAGTTGCTTGGTCCTCCGCTACCCCAAGGCCCACATGCGCATCGTCATGCAGTAGCGCCCTCGTCCAGCATCAGTGATTTCTTCACATGACCCTGTAATTGTGATGCAATAGCAGATGCTGTGCTGCGTAAAAAATCCCGCTAATCCCCAAATTTATATGAAATTCGGGGAATATAATCCCCAAATTCACGCGAATTTGGGGATTTTGCCGTTTATTTATGAGGCCGAATGCAATTGGTAATTCATCTCATGCCTTGTGAAAATTAGAAGCCAATGAGGACTTAAATGACCGAATTTGGGTAAAATTGCAAAAGTTTTGCATAAAGATTCGTTGAAAATGATAAATTTTTTTACCTTTGCGGCTTAAAATCATAATCAAAACTTAATAAAGTAATCACACAATGAAAAAGATTTTTGTCATTTTAGTCGTTGCCTTGGCTGCAACACTTAACCTCAGTGCCCAAAATGAGTGGAAAAACGAGATTGGTGTCTCTTATGGCTTTGGCACATTCACCGATATGAGTTCGTCGTATCTTAAGGGAATTTTCTCGGGCAAGCAAACGAACTATATTGGAGCCTTTGGAGCGGAATATTTCCATCGGCCCAATGCAGGGGCGCTCGGTGTGGGTCTTGTGGGCACATTTAGCACCTGCAAATGGAACGATAGCGACAAGGCACGCACCAAATACTTCAGTATCATGCCCGCTGTGAAGTATAACTGGATGAATCGCGAGCACATTAGTCTGTATTCAAAAGTGGCGCTCGGTGTGCTTATAGGCATGGAAAATATTGACTCCCAAGATAAGACAAAGGCGGCGTTCGCCTGGCAGGCTTCGGTGATGGGCGCCGAGTTTGGCAGTGCTTTCAGGGGATTCCTTGAATTGGGATTTGGTGAGCAAGGTCTCCTTGTGGCCGGATTAAGATATAAGTTCTGAAACACCCACCCCCTCGTCGGGTCTAATAGTTGTTTCCGAAAAAAATGCAGGGCGGAGCCTCGGTGTGAGGTGTCCGCCCTGTGTGGCTTTACTTAGCGGCAGAATTGCGCTGAAGGCACGTGCGCCGGTCGGGGGTTAGCCGTGATGGTGGCAGCAGCCCTCGCCGTGGTGGTGATGGTGGCCGCCGTCGCAGTCGTGCTCGTGGTCGCAGCAGCCGTGGTCATGGTCATGGCCACAGTCGCCGTGATTGCAGTCGTCACAGTTGCAACCGCCACCGCAGTGGTGTTTGGGTGGGTTCAGTTCTTCGGGAGTGGCATCGCGCACGGTGATTACTGTGCCTGCATAGCGCACGGTCTCGCCGGCAAGCTGATGATTGAAGTCGATGGTCACCTTGTCGTCGGTAATTTTCTCCACAAGTCCGTCGATGCGATAGCCGTCAGACGTCTGCATGGGAACCATGGCTCCCTCAAACACCTTCTCGCTGTCAAATTCGCCGTTCACATTGAAGATGCTCTTGTCGATTTCCATAATCATGTTGGGATCTTTGGGACCGAAAGCCTCTTCAGGTGCCAGTGTGAAATCGAAGGCTGCTCCCTGCTCCAGGTTCTCGATGCGCTTCATGAAGCCCTCTATCATGCCCTGGTCAAGGCCAAACACGAATGCGTCGGGGCGCTCAGGGGTGAACTTGAAGACCGATGCCTCACCGTCGTTATCGACAACAAAAATCTCGTATGCGAGTTCTACATATTTGCCAAATTTGATTGTTTCCATTATGAATAAATGCTTATTAAGTGATTACTAATATGAAATAGGCTTCAAATTTACGGCTTTTTTTGCAACTCGGCATCACTATAGGTGCAGTTTTTGGACCGTTTGCTTGCAAAACAGCCGAAAATTCACTAATTTTACGCAAAATAACAGATCCTGATAGCCGAATGGCCAATTCGGGCAATACGTTTCACCCCCACTAAAGGGCTTCTAATATCGAAAACGACTATGATGACAAAATTCTCTCTTTTTATTCCCACGCGTTTCATCTTCGGTGCTGGTGAACTGCGTCAACTCTCAAAAGTTAAACTCCCTGGCAAGCGGGCCCTCATCGTGATTTCGGCGGGCGGCTCTATGCGCAAGCATGGCTATGTCGATGCCGTCAAGGAGCAGTTGTGGAGTGCCGGCGTGGCTTGTGAAGTGTTCGACAAGGTGCTGCCTAACCCTGTGAAACGCCATGTGATGGAAGGTGCCAAGATGTGCCGCGAGGCTCAGTGCGACTTCGTCATCGGTCTGGGTGGTGGCAGTTCTATCGACACTGCTAAGGCCATTGCCGTGATGGCGTGCAACGAGGGTGACCTGTGGGACTACGTGCCCAGTGGTTCGGGCAAGGGGAAACCCTTCGACCATGCGCTGCCCATCGTGGCCATTCCCACCACAGCAGGCACTGGTACTGAAATCGACCCCTGGGCAGTGATTACCGACGAGGACCTGAACGAAAAAGTGAGTTTTGGCTTTGAACAGACCATTCCGCAAATTGCCATTGTCGATCCCGTGATGATGCTATCGTTGCC
>JAEEVB010000108.1 GCA_016287065.1 Muribaculaceae bacterium | reverse complement strand
TGGCCAACGAGGACATGAAGGGAACCCTCTTCAGCGAGGGCCAGATCATCGTGAGCGGCAAAGGCACGCTCAACGTCATCGCCAACGGCCGCAACGCCATTGCCAGCGACGACTATCTGCGCATACGCCCGGGTGTGAGACTTTATGCCAAGGCGCAGACGCGCAACGGCATCAAGACCAACGACGGCGTGTGGATTGATGGCGGCGTGATCAACATTGAGACTCATGCAAGTGGCGCCAAGGGCATTAACTGCGAAGCCAATGTGGCGATTGCCGGCGGACGCACCACCATCATTGGTTCGGGTGGCGTCATCGTAGAGCAAGGCGATACAACCAGCTGCGCTGGCGTGAAATGCGACAGCACCCTTACCATGACAGGCGGCATGCTCAACATCAAGATGACCGGCGAAGGCGGTAAGGGCATCAACGTGAACGGCAACTTCGCTTTCAATGGCGGAGAACTCAACATCGTGACCACAGGCGAGAAAGGCCTTGCCTCGCCCAAGGGAGTGAAGTGCGACGGAGCCATGAGCATCAGTGCCGGCTCACTCTACGTCTACAGCACCAACGCCGCTGCACTCGACGTGGCTGGCGCATTTACCCTGGCCGATAACTATCAGAGCCTGAAGACCGGGCCACACTACTATGTGGTGATATTTTAGCCATCACAACGCTATTTCATTTGTAAAATAATGGGATATATTATAAAAAAGCAGTTATTTGCTTTAAATATTCAGTAAATGACTGATTATTTTTCATAATATTATATTCATTGATTAATTTTGTATCATTATAACCAGTTTAAGCGCAGGGTATGACGGAAAAGATGTCTATTAAAAAGAAACTGCTCACGGAGGAGAACCTGATTTATCTCATAGTGTGGATATTTCTGTTCGCATCACCCATTTTGGTCATCTGGTTCCGCTCGGCTACATTAGGCCTTTCATCGGCAGGGTGGTACGAAGTGACGCGTTTCTGGGGCATTCTCGTTTTTTATCTGGCAGCCTTCATCATCCACAACTTTTTGATTGCGCCCATCTTCGTTTACCAGAGCAACCCCAAGAAATATGTTGTTATTAGCACAATCTTTATAATAGCTTTCTCCTTCTTCAGGTGCTCTCAAAAACCTGCAGGACCTAACCCAGCCCCACCCATCGAGAAAACAGTCCCGGCATCTATTTCGGCCCCGGCCCCAGCACCTCCATCATCGAGTGTGAGTTCAGTTCTCACGGGGAAAAAGCCCTTGCTCAACATGCGCGACATCTCGGTGTTTGCCATCCTCATCTTTGCAATTGGCACCAATCTGGGCACCAAGTTCTATTACAAGTCGAAACAAGAAAAAAAGGAGATCGAAGAACTGGAAAAGGAGAACATTGCACAGGAACTTGCCTATCTGCGCTATCAGATTAACCCCCACTTCCTCATGAACACGCTCAACAACATTCATGCCCTTGTCGACATCGAACCCGAAAAGGCCAAGACCACCATTGTTGAGCTGTCGAAAATGATGCGCTACATCCTCTATGAGGGCGAGATTGAGCGCATACCACTCACCAAGGAGATGGAGTTCATCAAATACTATGTGGCACTCATGCGACTGCGATTTGCCGACAAGGTCAACATCAAGCTGCGTGCCACACCTCTTCCCATGCGTCCCGACGTGGCCATCGCCCCGCTACTGCTCATCCCCATCATTGAGAACGCCTTTAAGCATGGCGTGTCGTATATAGAAGAGTCGTTCATCGATGTGAACACCGTCTTGGAAGGCGACTTCATCCACTTCACTTGCGTCAACAGCAAGCATGCTGCGCAAGCCAAAGCACCCGTCGAGCGTGAGGGTGGCGTGGGACTCTCCAATGTGCGCAAGCGCATGCGGCTCATCTATGGCGATGCAGCACGCATGGAAATCGATGATGCCGACGACGTTTATACCATTCAACTCATCATACCTATTGAACAATTAAAAACCGATAAATCATGATTAGATGTTTAGCTATTGACGACGAACCTCTTGCGCTCAAGAAGCTCGCGTCCTACATACAGAAGGTACCCTACCTGGAACTCGCAGGCACCTGCCATAGCGCACAAGAAGCCATGAACGTGTGTAACAGCACGCCCATCGATGCACTCTTTGTCGACATCAACATGCCCGACATCAACGGTCTTGATTTCGTCAAATCACTCACCGACTCGCCCATCGTGGTGTTCACTACCGCTTACAGCGAATATGCCATCGAGGGCTACAAGGTGAATGCCATCGATTACCTGCTCAAGCCGTTCGGGCTCGACGACTTCAAGGCTGCAGCCGAAAAGGTGAAACGCCAGTTCGACCTGCTGCGCACTGCTTCGGTTTCTACCGCCGATAACGACGACACCATCTTCCTCAAAACCGAGTATAAGATTATTCGCATCAATATCAACGATATCTCACACATCGAGGCCATGAGCGAGTATCTGCGCATTCACATCGAAGGCAGGCCCCGACCCGTTGTAGTGCTGCTCAGCATGAAGAAGATGGAGGAGCGGCTTCCCTCATCAACGTTTATGCGCGTGCATCGCTCCTACATCATCAATCTCAAGAAAATCAAGGAAATGAGCAGAAATCACATCATTCTTGAAAACGATATGGATGTGCCCATCGGCGATCTCTACAAAGACGCTTTCAACGCCTACATCTCCTCCAAATTCATCTCCAAGTAACCCCCCCTTTGAGTCGCCATTTGTGACGACCTTCTAGCACAAGCAACCCGCTTTTCACTTTATAGAACAACAAGAAGAGCAACCGCCGAAGTGGTTGCTCTTTGCTTTATCATTCAAAATCAACAGATCAGAACTCGGTGAACGAAAGCGGCAGCAGGTCTTTAACGCTCTGCAGGCGATAAATGGTGTCGCGGCCAGCCAGCAGTACCTGCATGGGTTTGCCCGCGCGAGTCTCGAACTCGAGCAAAGCCTGGCGGCACACGCCACAGGGCGAGCAGGGATCCTCGACCACCTCACCGTTCTGCACAGCGATCACGGCTATTGTCTCGATGGGAACATCGGGATAATTGGAGCCGGCATTGAAACAAGCACTGCGCTCGGCGCACAGACCTGCCGGAAATGCGGCATTCTCCTGATTGGCACCTTTAATCATCACACCATTCTCCAGCCTTAGCGCAGCTCCTACATGGAAGTGGCTATAGGGCGCATACGACGCATTTGTGGCCTCTTTTGCAAGGTCAACAAGTTTTTTATCGTCATCGGTTAGTTCTGTATAAGAATAAACTTGTATCTTTGTGACTACATTTTTCTCTTTCATGATAATGGCGATGATTAGTTTTTGCAACTGCAAATATATTTATAATTTTTCAAAAAACAATCTATTTAGCGTTTTTTGCTCATTTTTCGTGGCATTATGTTGCTTTTCGGCCTCGGCACAGCGGCAATTGGCATCTTATTTGGAGTATATCGACACCTATAAGGAGATTGCCATAAGCCAGCAGCGCGACTATGGCATTCCGGCAAGCATCACGCTGGCACAAGGCCTGCTCGAGAGTGGCGCAGGCAAGAGCTACCTGGCTCGCGAGGGAAACAATCACTTCGGCATCAAGTGCCATCGCAACTGGCACGGCGAGATAGTGGAGGTGGGCGACTCGGCGCGCCGTGTGTGCTATCGCCAGTATGGCTCGGCAGCCGACTCGTTCAAAGACCACTCCCTGTTCCTGCAAGGAAAGCGCTACAGCCGGCTCTACGACCTTGAAGTGACCGACTACCGCGGATGGGCCACAGGTCTGCGCGAATGCGGCTATGCCGAGGACACCGCCTATCCCCAGAAGCTCATCCAGATCATTGAGCAATACGAACTCTATAACTACGACTCAGGACAATCGGTAACCGCCAGCACCCGAAAGCGCCCGAAAACCGACAAGAAGGAACGTAACGGCATCGACCACGACCTCAAGAGCAACAAGGATGAGGACAAGGAAGTGCTCACCCGCGTCACCTCACTGCACTCGGTAAAGCGCAAGTGGAAACTGCACTATGTGGTGACCACGGCAGGCGACTCCTACGAGGCCATCGCTGCCGAGTTCAATCTCAAGACCAGCAAACTGCTCGACTTCAACGACATCGAAGACGCTCGCACTCCGCTCACACCAGGCACCATCCTCTATGTCGAGAAGAAGGCTTCGAAGGCACCAGAGGGTTTCGACACCTACACCATTCGCCGTGGCGACACACCGTGGAGCATAGCGCAAAGTTTCGGCATCAAGCTATCGGGCTTGCTCAAACTTAACGAAATTTCGCGCGACAGCGTGCTGCATCCCGGCGACATCATGCAGTTGCGCTGATTGTCATCGGGCACCCTCCCATTCT
The DNA here is from genome assembly GCA_016287065.1 of Muribaculaceae bacterium. Lineage (GTDB taxonomy): Bacteria > Bacteroidota > Bacteroidia > Bacteroidales > Muribaculaceae > Sodaliphilus. Next base: position 3,473 of record JAEEVB010000108.1, on the reverse strand, counting down.
GCATTTTCAATAGGCCAAAAAACGTAGCCAAAGCACCGCAAAATCAAGAAAAGTTTGATTATGCCATATATTTTCCATAATTTTGCAGAGATTTTGCAGGTATGACGACGTTAGATCACATACAAGACTCCATTCGCCCTCAACTCGACGAGCTGAACCAGCTCATCGCCGATGTGCTGCTCAACAGCTACAGCTCGTTGACCAACGCCATCGTCACCCAGTACCTGCACACCAAGGGCAAGCAAATCAGGCCCATCCTGGTACTGCTCAGCGGCAAGTTCTTTGGCGGTATCACCCGCAAGGTGCTCGATGCCGCTGCCTCTATCGAGTTGCTGCACAATGCCTCGCTCATTCACGACGATGTCATCGACCGTAGCAAGGAGCGCCGCGGTGCACCCACCATCAACAGCATTTGGGACAACCACATTGCCGTGCTCGTGGGCGACTACTTTGTGGGTGGAGCTCTCAAATGCGCTGTCAACACAGGCGATGTGCGAGTCCTGAACGTGCTTTCCAGGCTTGGTACCGACCTCTCCATTGGCGAAATCGACCAGATCGAGTATGCCCAGCACCGCGACATCGACGAGCAACTCTATATGCGCGTCATTGGCCGCAAGACGGCCTCCCTCTTCACCAGATGTGTGGAAGTGGGCGGACTCGCCGCCAATGCGCCCCAAAAGGAACTTGACGACCTCAAGCGCTTCGCTCACCTGCTCGGGCTCTGCTTCCAAATCAAGGACGACACCTTCGACTACTTCAACGACCCCGTCATCGGCAAGCCCACCGGCAACGACCTGCGAGAGGGCAAAATCACCCTGCCCCTCATCTACGCACTCAGCCAGGAGCAGCTGCCACAGCACGACCAGATGCTTGAACTCGTGCACAAGTCCGAACTCACCGACGACGACATCGAGCAACTCGTCAACTTTGCCAAGAACAACGGCGGCATCGAGTATGCTCAGCACACCATGGAGAACCTGCTGCACGAAGCCGAAGCCATTATGGCTCCCTATGAGCCTAACGACATTATCGACGACTTCAAGCGCATCTTCCGCTTCATCATCGACCGCAACAAGTAATTCCCCCACCCCACAACAGCAATCAGCCACTTCCGTCGAGTGCCAGAACTCGGGGGAAAAGTCGCCATTTTTCCAGCCGATTGCTCACCACAAAAAGAAGATAGGCCGATAATCACCTGATTATCAGCCTATCTCGTACCCAGAGCCGGGGTCGAACCGGCACGGGTTGCCCCACTGGTGTTTGAGACCAGCGCGTCTACCGATTCCGCCATCTGGGCCTAAAAAGGGCTGCTCATGTCAGCCCCTTTTTATGTGATTGGTTGGCCTACCCGGATTCGAACCAGGAAATGCGGCACCAAAAACCGTTGTGTTACCGTTACACTATAGGCCAATCCTATGCTAATTGGACTCCTCGTCGCAATTGCGGTGCAAAGTTAATACCGATTTCTTAAATGTGCAAATCTTTTTGAGAAAATCGGCAGTTAAGGCATTTATGCACACCTCAAAAATGCCGTTTTTTACTTGGCGATGAGCAGGAAGTAGTTCTTCTTGCCGCGCTGTGCCAGGATATACTTGTCGTTGAGCAGGAACGAGGCGTCGATGGTCATGTTCTGGTCGGCCACTTTCTCCTTGTTCACACTCACACCGCCACCCTGGGTCATCTTGCGCATCTCGCCCTTGCTGGGGAAGACGGCTGCGTGGTCGGTGAGCAGGTTGATGAGGGGCACACCGGCGGTGATCACGTCGCGGGGCACCTCGAAGGTGGGCACACCTTCGAATACTGAGAGAAGCGTTTCCTCATCGATCTTGTGCAGAATGTCCTGGGCCTTGTTGCTGAAGAGAATCTGCGACGCTTCGACGGCCATCTCGTAGTCTTGCTCGCTGTGCACCATGCAGGTGATTTCCTTGGCAAGGCGCTTTTGCAGCGGACGCAGACCGGGATCTTGCTCCTGCTGTGCCACGAGGTCGGCAATCTCGTCCTTGGGCAGGTCGGTGAATATCTTGATGTAGCGTGCGGCGTCCTCGTCGCTCACATTGAGCCAGAACTGATAGAACTTGTAGGGCGAGGTGCGCTTGGGGTCGAGCCACACATTGCCGCCCTCGGTCTTGCCAAACTTGGTGCCGTCGGCCTTGGTGATGAGCGGGCAGGTGATGGCGAATGCCTCACCACCCTCGATGCGGCGAATGAGCTCGGTGCCGGTGGTGATGTTGCCCCACTGGTCGCTGCCACCCATCTGCAGACGGCAGTTCTCCTTCTGGTAGAGGTAGAGGAAGTCGTAGCCCTGAAGCAGCTGGTAAGAGAACTCGGTGAACGACATGCCGTGGTCGGCATTGGCGGCGAGGCGCTTCTTGACCGAGTCCTTGGCCATCATGTAGTTCACGGTGATGTGCTTGCCAATGTCGCGAATGAAGTTCAGGAACGAGAAGTCCTTCATCCAGTCGTAGTTATTCACGAGGATAGCGTGGTTAGGCGCGTCGCTGTCGAAGTCGAGGAACTTGGCGAGCTGCTGGCGTATGCACTCCTGGTTGTGGCGCAAGGTTGCTTCGTCGATGAGTTTGCGCTCCTGTGACTTCATCGAGGGGTCGCCAATCATGCCGGTGGCACCACCCACCAGAGCGATGGGGCGGTGACCTGCGCGCTGCAGGTGCTTGAGCATCATGATGCCCACCAGGTGCCCGATGTGGAGCGAGTCGGCGGTGGGGTCGATGCCCACGTAGGCCGAGGTCATTTCCTTGTTGAGTTGTTCTTCAGTACCGGGCATGATGTTGGCTATCATGCCACGCCAAGTAAGTTCTTCTACAAAATTAAAGTTTGCCATCTTGATAGTATGTTTTTTGTTATAGTTTGCTATGTTTTTGAGCTATAGTTTGCAGGTCAACCCTGCAAGGGTAAGCAGTTTTGATTTTGCCTTAGTACCTCCCATTTGAGCAGCACCAATTGCCATAGTTTGCAGTTTGACGGGCACAAAGTTACACATAATTCATCAAAAGGGCAAATCGAAGCAAACGGGAGTGGGATGGGGGTGGAAAAAAGTGGGGTGCATTGGTTTAGGGTAGCTTCGCGAGCACCCCAAAGGGCTCGCAACCGAACGAGATTCTCTTTTGACAGAAAGACAGAAGTTATTTAGACATAAGAACAGAAGAACAAAAGGTTGCAAAGACGACGTTTTTATTTCTCTCGCAAAGGGGCTGGCACACAAAGCCGGCTGATGCCGGTTATTTGGAGTCGCGGTGTGTGGTTTGCCGCTTCGTGGTTCTCGAGCACTTCGTGGTTGGGGATGGAGGGGAAGCGTGGGAAAGATGGGAAAAAGGGGAAATTGGTGAAAGTCGCAATGCCTTCGGCACCGCATACCGCTCTGACGAGCGACTCTTGCTTTGCGATTTCACCGAGCACTGCGTGGTTGTGGAAATTTTGAGAATTTGGGAGGCGGATAGGGCAGGCACTACACGGCG